>JANLTA010000960.1:0-5207 GCA_031362705.1 Gemmataceae bacterium
GGCTGGCGCGGCGGCATGGGTCCGGCCGCCAGTCGCTCCGCGAGACTGTTTCCCTCCACCAACTCCATGGCCAGATACGGTGCGCCGACATATTCGCCGACATCGAAGACTTGAACGATATGTGGGTGATGCAGCGCCGCCCCGGCACGGGCTTCGCGGAGAAACCGTTCCCGCTCATGAGCGCCGGCCGCCGCCCCGCCCCGGAGCAACTTCAGCGCCACGACTCGACCCAGCCGCTCATGCCGGGCGCGATAAACCACGCCCATGCCGCCCCGGCCAATCTCGACCAATTGGTCGTAACCGCCCACGACCGGCACGCCCGGAGCCGGCGGCAACTCGTCGCCGCACGCGGCGACGACATCGTCTTCAAGGTCAATTGCCACCCAATCATCATACATCCGGCAGGCAGTAGCCGACGGCTCAATCCACTGCCCGCTACTTAAATCGACCCGCCGAAGCGTAGTCGGAATTGGATGAAGTCACTGGCGGCGACGGCACCATCATTGTCGAAGTCGAACATGGCCGTGCTACCACCCAGGGCTAAGCGGAACTGGATGAAGTCATTGGCAGCCACCGTGCCGTCGCCATCGGCGTCGCCGAAGATGCGGAAGAGGTTCAATTGGTTGAGCGGGCTGGTGAAGCCGGCCGACGGAATGGCCAACTGCCAGCGGCCGTCGGCGAGCGAACCACTTTCCACGCCGGCATTGATGACATTGGCAAATGTCAAAGTCACACTCGACACCATGCCGCTCACGGGAGTGACGATCATGCCGTTGGATGTGTTCACGACAGTTCCGGTAGGAGCGCCGGTCGTTCGGGTGAATGTGACGCCGCCCGATCCAGTTAGAGAAGCAGCGTCAATCGGGGAACTGAAATTCACGACGACTTTGGTCAGTCGAGATCGTTGCGCGTTGCCATCGTTCACGACAAAGCCTGATACGCCGGCCGCCGTCGAGACGACGATGTTGGCCGTGTTGGCCAGGTTCATTGTTGGCAGACTGAGTACCACATTGTTGGTCGCGGCGTCGCGCAGCGTGCTGCCGCTTGTCAAAGCGATTGCGGTCACATCGAGGTCCGGGCTGCTCTGGCCGGCACCGACAACGTAGGTTCCGCTGAGACTCGCGCCGGTCACCGGGCCGGTGATGCTCACGACCGCGGCCGTGTCGAGTACGACGAACAGTGTTCCGTTGAGCGTCACCACTTCATTGAAATTGAGCGTGACGTTCACGGACTGACCCGCGCTGTAGGTGCCGTTTGGCGTGGTGCTGGTGATGCTGACGATCAGCGGGTTTTGCGTGTCGAGGTGAAATGCGTCGACGACTGTGAACGGCACCGGCGCAATGTTTGTGGCCGGTTCCTTGCCGCCACTGATTTGCAGGTCGATGTTGCTGAGTGTCACGCCAAGGTCGGCTACCTGGAACTTCGCGACGAACGTCTTGCTGTTGGTCCAGGAACCGCTGGTGAATGTGAGGGAACCGCCGGGCATTTCAACCGGAAATGCAACGGTCGGCAGGACCGTCGTGTTCATCGGAATGTTGTACGTGGCGGTGACAATGAAACCGTCCGGGCCGACGTTGACATCGCTGACCTTTCCGACGCTAGTCACAAGACTGAGTACCTCGGGTTGAATTTCCACCGCGCCTATGTCGCTGGCCGCGCCGACGACGCGCGCGAGACCTCGCTGGTCCGTCTTGAGCGCCGCCGGATTGCTGCCGGCGTTAACGACCGGGCTGTCGATAGCCGGTAAATGTGTCAGCGTCGCGCCGCCATTGCTGGCAAGTGGCCCCAGCTTGAGATTCGTGCCGAAGGCGAGGTTACCGCCGAGGTCGGTCTTGGTGAAACCAAGCGCCGAACCAATGGCACTGGTCTTCACGGTGACAGATCCCGCGCTGGAAATGTCCGGGGAGGTGACATTCACGTTGCCGGCGACAATGCTACTTTCGATGGCGATCGTGGCCACTCCGGTCATTCGGGCAATGCCGCCCCCAAGATTGCCCGCGGAATTGGCGGTGATCGTGCTGTTTCGAATCGCCAAATTCGTGGTCGAGATCGTGTTGTTCAGCGCGATGCCGCCGCCGGAAAATGCCGAGTTGCCGGAAAATGTGCAGTTGACGATCATGATCCCGGCCGCGAACGGACCGAAGGCGAGAATTCCGCCGCCCGATTCGCTGCCACCGCCGCCGCTGGCGATGTTGCCCGAAATCGTGCTGTTTTGTACGGACAAACCACTATTGACATACACCCCGCCCCCGTCGCCGGACGAGTTGCCCGAAACGGTGCATCCGTTCAATATGAGGTTGGCACCAGTACCTTGAATTGCCAGCGCTCCGCCCCGGGTCGTTGCAACATTGCCGGTGAAACTGCTATTGGTCGCCGTCAGCGCACCCGCCGTGAGCACAATCGCCCCGCCGATCCCGTTAAACGTACCGGCGGATTTGTTGCTCGAGAACACGCAGGCCGTGACTTGCAACGACTGGTTAGTGCCCTGAATGGCGCCACCCCCAGAGCTGAACCCGCTGCCGAACCCGCTGGTGAGCGTCAGACCACTGAGAACAATACCCGTCGCAGCCGGTGCCGACGAAATGTTGAAGATCCGGCTGGCGTTGTTTCCGCTAATGGCAAGCACCGATGAGCCAGGCCCCGTAAAGTTCACGGCCCCCGTAATGGCGATCTCGCCGGAAGTGAGCGTGATGGTGCCGGCGAGGCCCGGCACGAAGTCGATCGTGTCCGTGCCGGATTTCGAGTTGGCGTCAAGTACGGCTTGGCGGAGCGAACCGGGACCGCTGTCGTTGAGGTTGGTCACGATGAGCGAAGAAAGCTCGACCGCACCGATGTCGGGGGCCGCCCCGGACAACCGCGGGAAGCCGGTGCCGCGCTGGTCGGTCGTCAAACCAAGAGAGTTGCTACCAGCGCCAACGCAGGGACTGGTGATGGCGAGCATGTGCGTCTGGGTTGGCCCACCGTTATTCGCCAGCAGCCCCAGCTTCAGGTTCGCGTGCGGCTGGAACGGGAGATTGCCGCCCTGATCGATCAACGTGAAGCCGCTGTTGGATCCAATGGCGGAGAAACTAATCGTGACGCTGCCGGCGTCAATATCCGGAGAGTACTTGGCTGTGTTTCCCGAGACAATGCTGCTCTTCACGTTCGTCGCCGAAACAAAGTCATAATCGTAGATGCCGCCGCCTACAGTGGCGGAATTTCCAGTGATCGTGCTGTTTTGCACATTCAGGGCAGTTGGAGTTGAAAAGTACCTCTTAAAGAAAATGCCTCCCCCTCTGGAACCGGAATTGCCGGAGATGGTGCTATTGCGGATGTTGAACACGGCATTGGTATCGTAGTAGCTGGAAAGTCGCAGACCGCCGCCGCGACCGGTGCTGGAGAATCCTGGCATTGCAGTATTTCCCGACACCGTGCATCCATCCATGAGCAGATCGCCGTCCACGAAAAGTCCACCCCCGGATCCCGCATTGTTGCCGGTGATCGTGCATCGTGTGAGTGTTACGCTGCTATCCACACTAGAAATGTGGCCGGAGACGCTGATCGCCCCGCCGGAGAATGCCGTGCTATTCCCCGAGAAAAGACAATCGGTCGCGGTGAGCGTGCCGCCTTCGGGCAGCTTAACGCCGCTATCGCCATTGCCGAATATCGTGCTGCGAACCAAAGTCACTTTGGCGCCGGCAGGGCCATAACAAAAAAGTCCGGCAGTACCACTGTTGGAGAATTCGCAATCTGTTGCGTTGAGCGTACCACTATTGGTCACTACAACTGCAGCGCCTTTGTTGTTCAAGAACTTGCAATTGGAGAATATCAGTTGTTCGTCGGCGGCGAGTATCGCCTCGCCAACGCTGTCCGTAAACGACATGCCGGACAACGCGATGGCCGTTCCCGCCGCGGCGTTCGAGGTGTTGAAGATTCGATTGGTGTTGTTGCCGGTGATGAACATCGCCAGCGGCCCCGGCCCGGTGATTGTCAATGCGCCGGTTCCGGTGATTGGTATCTGGCCGGACAACAGAACGAGGAAGCCTGAGAGGCCCGCCTTGAATTGAATTGTGTCGGCCCCGACGGCGGCATTCGCATTGAGGACGCACTGCCGTAGCGTGTCAGCCCCGAAGTCGTTCAGGTTCTGCACCGTGAACACGGCCGGGGCAGTCCGGTCTTCCAATGAACGGACGAATAGTCGTGATCGAAGCAAACGGTTCATGACATACCCTCCAGATATCGGGCCGAAATGCCCGACTAACAGTAGTGCGAAATCGGCGGACGGATTGCCCAGCGGTTTTTTGAGGGAAGTTGGAAATGACGAATGTCATACTGTCATGCGTATTGCCAACCGACACAGTTTCGCCAGCAACAAGTCAGCATCGGACAAATGTGGCGACTGAATTCGCGACATTCATTGAACTGCGGATCAGCGAAATACGTGGTGTTGCGACACGTATTTCAGTGCTTGAGCAGGTCCTTTGTCTAACGCATTCTCATTAATGAGCGATG
Source organism: Gemmataceae bacterium (assembly GCA_031362705.1). Classification (GTDB taxonomy): domain Bacteria; phylum Planctomycetota; class Planctomycetia; order Gemmatales; family Gemmataceae; genus JAIBBI01. Next base: position 4,492 of record JANLTA010000960.1, read on the forward strand.
CTGTGGCACGACTTTCGGCCCCGGAGGCAAGTAGTACAAGGGCTTGTTGTCGGTGTGGCTACTTGAGCCATACGGGCCTCGGTTTTTATGCGTGACGCTGTATTTGACCCAATCTGTGGTGTGCCCAACGAAATTCTTCACGCCGCCCAGCGGATGGTCTTCGAGTTGTAGCCAAGTCAGGGAGCCGCGCTTGCCGAAGAGAATTGTGTGGCAAAACGGGCCATCCACATGATATTGAGCGCCATCAGAAGGATGCGATGACCGCCGAGCGTCGGCGGATTTCAACGCCTTCCAGACGTAATAACGTTCGCCAAGGTCGAAAATCGTAACGTGGGCGCCACTGAGTACCTCGCGGAAAGATCGTTGCGCATCTTTGATCTTCATCAGATTGGCAAGGATGGTGATCTCATGCGGATTGGCCCGGTTGAGATTGTGAAGCAATTGCTTCCGCGCGGCCGGATCCGGATAGTGGACGCCGATGAGTTTTGCTAAGAGAGCCAATTCGTCCATGCGTGTACCCCTTCTACCATTTAGAGAATTCGACGACGACGCTGCCGCCACCATAAGGCGCTTTCGCCAAACTGATCGCCACTCGTTTGCTCAGCGGAATGCCGCTTTGGTCAACAACCCGGCTGAGATACCGCGTCACTGCGGGCGGCAAGTCCTTCGGCCACGGGATTTTCGCAGAGATTTTCCCCGGTGCCGGCGGCGGCGGA
>JANLTA010000999.1:0-5770 GCA_031362705.1 Gemmataceae bacterium
AGCTTCGAGCCTTCGAACGGGAACGTCACGTAGGCTTCGCGCACCTTGGCGGCCAACTCCGGTTGCAGCAGGCAGGTGCAGCCCCAGGCGCCTTTGGGAAATGTCTTCGACTTGTAGACGGTGCGGAATTGGCTGGCCTTCAGCGGTTGGCCCTCGGCAATCGCATCGGCAAACACATCCGCGGCCACGGCGGCAGCGTCGGCAAAACCGTCGGCCACCATGCGGATCGACGCCGGATGGCTGCCCGACACCACATATTGATAGTCGTCGCCCGGCCGTAAATGAAACTCGTCATTCAACACGATCAGCGGCGCTTTGCAACCCGAATGCGAGCTACCCGTTGTGATAGCCAGCTTCTTTCCTTTCAGATCAGCAGGAGCTTTTATTGTCGATTTCGCTGCCACGATGACTTCCATTGCATAGTTGCTGGAACCATCCGCACCCGTCAGCGCCACGGCCGGCACAAAGCCCGCTTTATTCACCGCCGTCGGCACCGTGCCTGTGCTGAATGATGTGACATGAATCTTCCCGGCGGCCACCTGTTCGAGCATGTCTTCCGCCGACTTTCCAGGCATGAAGCTCACCTTCTTGCCCGTCACCTTGGCAAGGTGATCCAGGAATTCGCGCCAATCCGCTTCCGACTCCTCCGCGCTGATGGTGCCCGGGCAGAAGACCAACTCGGCCGGGTCGATACGATCCGCGGCATTCTTCGGCCCATCCGCCACCAGATCGCCATCCGTATCGACAAACTTGTCGGACAGTTTGTCCACCGCCGTGATGCGCTTGAGGTAACTGGTCAGCGACGATTCACCGACCGGCTTCTCCTGTTCCTTGGCCTGCTGATACACCCAGCCCGCATACGCCAGTATCGGCAATGCCAAAACCAGCACCGGCAAAACAATGTTGCGCATCTGAAACGACGGTTGACCGTTGGCGGACATGGCAGGTCACTCAAATAGGATGAAAGTTGCGCGGGTCGAAGTTGTTTCTATGGCGCTGCCGCCAAATCCGGCCATCAAAATGCCGCAGTTTTCACGAAAAGACCACAGGGCACAGTTCACTGACTACTACTTCTTCACATCCTTGCCTTTGTAAGTCGCCTCAATCTGTTTGCGGTATTCGGCTAGCGACGGCAGGCCGACTTCTGCGCGGCGTTTGTCAACATTGGGTTCGTCGTCGATGGGTTTTGGCTCCCACTTGTCGCAGACTTTGTGGAATTGCGTTCCGTAAATTTGCTTCTTCCCCTCGGCCAAGGCTACGCGGTCGGTCAGATACGCCAATTCCTTGCCCGACGCCTCGCCAAGTTTGACCGCCGGCTTCATCAACTCCAGGCAACGTTTCTGAAACGCCCGGTCCTGATCCGCGTGCTGCACGAGCAGCCACGCCGCACTCACACCGTCCGCACCCACCAGAGTTTTTCCCGGCCAGCCGTGTCGCTCGATAATCTCCTTCATCCTCGCCGTGTTCGCCGCATCGATGCTTTCCACTTTGTGGGCCAGTGCAATCTCCGTCGTCGGGCCAGCCTTCCCGTCCTTCTGCCCCCGCCCGGACATGGCATCCGTCATCGCGTTGCGTGCATCCTGATCCTCCTTAGCCCGCCGCAACAACTCCTGCCGCAAACCTTCCTCTTTGACCTTGGCGGCTTTCGGCTTATCGTCCCCGCGCAACGTGAAACATGGGAGGACTACCATTGCGACCAACGCCAACCATGACCAACGGCTAGTGGACATCATCGCTCCTAGTTAACGACTCTAAAAAAATGTCGACGATCGAGTCTTGCCTGTTGACGTCATCTTAACTGCTCATCAGAGCCATCGCGTCGATATTTTTGATGCTGGAATACGACATTCCTGAAAGACCCCCTATTTCAGAATAAGAGTGCTTCTTCGGACGATTCGCCAAGCCTGGCTCAAGGTGACAGGTGTGCGCCGACCCTCAATCTTGTCAATCGGTGCAAGACGAAAGCTGTCGGACTCAAAAATCAATTCATACCATTCACGCGGAGTCTCGGTTGAGCCCCTGGGCGGTTTCCGTTTCTGTCAGGAAATCGATTTCCCCGGTGGCGACATCGTACATAACACCGACGATCACGATCTGCCCTTTCCGCACTAGGCCGTCGAGCGTCCGGCTTTCGTTGCGTATCCGATTCATGACTCGCGCCACGTTGCGGCGGGCCACCGAATCGACGAACGTCTGCTTCTCGGTTGCCGGAAGCTGCTGTGCCCGCCGGCAGGTCGCCACATCGGTCGATTGCTGGATGTCATCGACGATGTGGTCGAGGTGTTGGCAACCCGTGGCCTCTGCAGCAGTATGGGGTTCGCAAATGAGTTTCACGGCAGCGGTCACGGCCCCGCACCGCGTGTGTCCCATGACCATGATCAGCTTCGCCCCAGCCACGTTGCACGCGTATTCCGCACTGGCCAATACCTTCCGGCTGGTCACGTTGCCGGCGATGCGGATGCTGAAAATGTCACCCAATCCCAGGTCGAAGATCAACTCAGTAGGCGTGCGCGAATCGATGCAACTGAGGACGACGGCCAGAGGGTGTTGCCCGCCGGCCGTGGCGCTGACCTGACGGCCAAGGTCGCGAGTCAGACGCCGACCGTTGCGGAATCGCTCGTGGCCTTCTTTGAGGATTTGCAGCACCTGCTCCGGCGTGACGGCGGATTGGAGGTCGCGGGTCGAGTAGTCGACATACTGGATTTGGTCGTCGATCTGGTACTTTCTGCGGAACCCGATCAGGCTCACTTCCACGTTGCGGACCGGCGCTGTTTGATCCTTAAACTCGCGGATGAGATCGAGTAGGTCCGGGTCGATGTAGTCCGTGTTCGATGCGTCGAGCAAAGCGTGGCCGTCGGAGGGAATGTCGTCAAGAACTTTGGACAGGGCGGCTCGATTCAGGAAACTCACCTGATTCGCTAACTCGATGTGTACCACGTCGCCGCCGAGGTGCTTCTCCACGAAATGGCGGACCGGTCGGCGCATGTTGCTCCGGAGAATGAAGCCGATACTCACGGCAAGCCCGATCAGGACTCCGGTCAACAGGTCGGTCAAGACGATCGCCGCAACCGTCACGACGAAGGGGTAGAACTGTGGTCGCCCCGCCGCCCACATTTGTCTCAGCAGCGCCGGCCTGACCAGCTTGGCCCCGGTGAATAGCAAAATTGCCGCCAGACACGATATCGGGATTTGGTTCAACCACTCCGGCAAGAACACCACGCAGACAAGAAGGAGGACGCCTTGTAAGATGGCCGCAATTTTCGTCTTTCCCCCGGCGTTGATGTTCACCGAACTGCGGATGATCACAGATGTGACCGGAAGTCCGCCAATGAGTCCGGAAGTCACGTTCCCGATCCCCTGGGCGAGCAATTCCCGGCTTGCGGGCGTGGTCCGCTGCCGGGGGTCAAGTTTGTCCACAGCCTGGAGGTTTAGCAATGTCTCCAGCGAGGCTGCGGCGGCTATGGTCAACGCGCTAATGTAAATCGCCGGGTTCGACCATTGTGAGAAGTCGGGAAATTGGAGTAATCCGAGGAAACCGGCAAGATTGTCAGCCACCGGAACCTCGACCCGGTGGCTGGCCTCGATGACCCAGTTCCCGCCAAGTTGCCGAAACAACTGACTGATCCCGATACCAAGGAACACGACGATAAGTGGAGAGGGGATGGCCGAATTCTTCAACGGTCTCCATCTGCTCCAGACGACCAACACTGCGACTGACAGAACCCCGATCAAGGCGGCACCGGGGTGGATGTCGTCGATTGTTCGGACGATCTCAGTGAACGTGTTTTCGTGGTCCGCCTGCTGGAATGACATATCGCCTTCCGGGTCAATGTCGTGGCCCAGCACGTGGGGAATCTGTTTCAGAATCAGGATCACACCGATGGCAGCCACCAGACCCTTGACCACGCTGCTTGGGAAAAAGGAAGCGATGAAGCCCGCTCGGGCCAGGCCGAGCCCGATTTGGATCAGCCCCGCGAGAACCACCGCCATCAGGAACGCCGGGAACGAGCCGAGCGACACGATCTGAGCGGCAACGATCGCCGTCAGTCCCGCGGCCGGGCCGCTGATACTGGTCTGCGATCCACTCAGCACTCCGACCACGATGCCGCCGACGATCCCGGCGAATACTCCCGACAACACCGGAGCGCCGGATGCCAGCGCCACGCCCATGCAGAGTGGGAGGGCGACAAGAAACACGACCAAGCTGGCCGAGAAGTCTCGCGGCAGCGTCTTAGCGAGGTGCGTCATGAATGATCCAATTCTCAAGTCGCCATGCAGAATGGCGTAACCAGCGCCGCAGCTTTTTATGATTATGGCAACCCGCCCAGCCGCCGCCTACAACAACCCCGACCTGAGCGAAGGACCGACGCACGCTGGCCAGCGACCCGTGTGCCGGCTCAGCGGCCACGGCCGATCCGACCCCCCGCCACAAGGCCGACCCCTTTGAATCGGATCTGGCACCAAGCGAAAAATCCACGCGGCTTGTTTTGTACCATAACAACCCGCGTTTGCTGGTTCAGTTTTAGGGATGCACTTCAAACACCACCTGCATTTGTCAAATTGTCAACAAACGATCTTATTTCAGGCTGGCCCAGCCTGAACCGAAAAAGATACAAACGCGAAAATCAAAGCACTTTTGCCCATTTGCCACGCCCAGACCATATAGGGTTTACCGCAATTGCAAGCCGCATCGTGTCAGCAGGTGTCGTAGCAACAGCTCAACCGCGGACTTGCCGGGGCCTGTGAGCGGGGCGGCGTGGATGACGCCAACTGTACTGGATGATGAATCGAATTCATCGGTGAAGACACCGACGTTGTCCACCGTACACAGCGCGGCCCAATCTGGGTTTCGTGATGCCGGCTGTTTGGGCCGGGATGGCACCAGGGCCCAGATTTGCCGGCCGAGTACGCGCCCGGTGCGGAAGGAGCCTATGCGATCGTATTTCAATTTCACCGCGTCGAGCTTAACCATGTGCGGCGCGGAGGTGTACTTCGCGTCCAGAATCACGATCAACTCGGGCACGACAGTGTCTTCCGAAAACACTTCTATCGCAAGATCCGGCGTGCGCACCGTTCCGCGGCCAAGATGACCGTATTGACGGCCCTCGCCCGGCGATAAATATGCCGGCTGATACCGGAAGCGCACCCGGCGGCCGGCATCATCCACGAAATCAATCGATTGATTGGCCGCGAATTCAACGACGTACTTTCCGTGTTCCGTTTCAAGTCGCCGGCCCAAACCTTTGGCTCCGGTGGAATGCAACAGTGTTCGCAGTATGCGGATCACTTCGAGGGCGCACCACCATTCATACAGCACCGGCAGCGACCGCGCCCGGGTCACCAGATGGGCGGCATCGATGCGCAGGCGGTGCCCGGCAAAGTGGTCAGCAATGACGCGATACGCGCCGGCATAGGCGCGGTTTGTCCGGACGAGCGCCGTCACCGACGGCAACGCATTCAGCGGTGCCCCAATGGGCAGGAAGGAGTAGCTCGCCAGCCGGTTGACTTCGGTTTCCGCTAGGTCAGCTTGGCGGATCATTCGCGCACATTCATCGATGCGCGGCCGATCTTCGTTCGCCCACCAACTTGGCTGACCATCAGCACCGGGCCGGTCACGGGCGGGTCGCTGCGCCTCGCGCCAGGCGATCTCACCACGCAATGCCGCTCGCAAATCAAAGAGCTGTTGCCCGAGAAACGCCAGAAAGTCAGCAATCAGATGATTCTCTTCGAGCTTGTAGTTGAGGACGGCGACTTCGCGGACTTGTTCACG
>JANLTA010001047.1:0-4694 GCA_031362705.1 Gemmataceae bacterium
AACGGTGACGGCGATGGCCGCCCCGATGCCGATCGGTGCGTAGTTCATGACCAGCCCGGTGAACTTGAACATCACCTCGGCCAGAGCTTCCAAGCCAGTGAGCATGAACTCCTTGGGCCGGCCTCGGACCTGCGTGACGGCCACGCCGAAGATGATCGACCAGAAAACGATTTGCAGCACCTCGTTCTTGACGGCCGCCTCGAAGACGCTTTCGGGCACGATGTGTTTGAGGAAGTCGTCCAGGGTCTGAGTCTTAGTCGCAAGTTGTTCACCCTCTTTAGCCGTCGCGTTGAGTTGCACGCCGACGCCAGGCCTGGTGACGTTGACAGCGAACAGGCCGATGAACAGAGCCAGCGTGGTCACGATTTCAAAATAGATCAGCGACTTGAACGCCAGCCGTCCGACGCGCTTCATGTCGTCGCCATGCCCGGCAATGCCGATGACCAGAGTCGCGAAAATCAGCGGCGCGATGAGCGACTTGATCATCCGCAGAAAGATCGTCGAAAGTGGCTTGAGATACTGAGAGAATTCCGGAAACGCCCAACCAATCACCGTACCGACGGCCATCGCGATAAGAATCCATTTGGTCAGCGACACTTTGCGGAGTGAGGAGAACATGGATCGACGTCTCGAAAACGGTGAGTCTTGATGGAATAGCCCTGTCGGCGAAGATAGAGAATGCAGGCGGCGGGAACCAGCGCGGGGAGTTTGCGGCCATCAAAGCGCCAAAGCGATCCACTATAACTGACTCCATGCAATACACGGGATCGCTGCCGTTCAAAGGCAACGCGGACAAAGCGTTCGGGCTGGCCGAGTCCGCGCTGACCGCGCTTGGCTTCCGACTTACCCAACGCACGACGTCGTCACTGGAGATGACCGGGCCGGGAATGAACAGCTCTCGGGAAAGCGCCCTGGTCGGCGCTTCACGCGTTCATGTCAACAAAGGCAATGGCGAACTCACAATGGAGGCGGACTTGGGCGGCGTGCAGCGGATGGCACGCTTCGTCATGTTGTTTCCTATTTCGATGTGCCTTTTCCTGGCGCTGTTGTTCGGCGTTGTGTTCACCGCAGTATTCGGTCCGGGAAACTGGATGTATGCTGTTGCCGGAGCAATTGGTGCCAATGCACTCGTGTGGATGGTGCTCGGACCGTGGATGGCGCGGCGGTTTCACAAGCGAACTTGCGACGGACTTGATACGCTGCTGGCGAATATGGTGGCGGTGGGGTAGGCGGATTGAAATCGCATTGCGAGCCTGGCTAGAACCGTCGGAAACATCGGCAGGGATCAAACGCTCGGTGGTTCGTTCTTTGAGCGCAACAGGCCGGCGACGATGCCACGATTGCGCATGTCGTTTTCTCGACGCAGTAATTCAAAGCGGCGAGCGACCACCTCCGGTGGGCCATCCAGCAATGCCGACGTGTTCGACCGCATTAGGGCGAACGTGAGTTCGAGCCGTTCACCTGGAGTCATGTTCCGCAGGCGATTTAATTGAGTTTGACTCATCATTTTAGACACATGCTCTCTTGGACAATCATACCACGCCAAACCGCGCTTGAGAAGCACTGTTGACGGCGCTGGCTCCTTGACCCGCCGCCCGGCGGCAATTAGGACATCATCATCACCTTGAGGGCCAATCGATGTTCGACCGCGACGAGTTGAATCTGCTGGCCCTTGATATAAAGATGGTCGGCACACGCCGCAAGTGCGTGCTGCTCAGTGCGGGTAAGACGGCCGACAAGCTCCGGCTGCTGCCATCCGTTTACTCTCTGATAAAACTGAATTTCGACATTTTCGCCACCAAGGGCACCAGCCACTTTCTCAATCAGCTCAACATTCCGAACACCGAGATTCACAAGATTGCCGAACAGAAGGAACCAAATATCCGTTCGTTCCTGGAGCGTGACCGCTTTGACCTTGTCATCAACGTGCTGACCGATGATCGCGATTACGATGAAGGGTCGGACTCACGGCTCATTCGCCGGCTGGCCATCGAGCATGAGATTCCGCTGATCACGGACGTGGACGTGGCCAAGCTGATGATCGACAAGCTTGAAGAGCGCGTTCGCGAAGGCGTGTACCGATACAAACTGGCCGACAAGACGACGCCGTGGGACATGCGCATTGCTTTTCGCCGGATGATCGAGTCGCATGGCGGCTACTGCAACTACCACGCCCACTTCGATAAGGCTTATTTGATTTCAAAGGATAACTTGAAGCTCAGCATGGTGGACATGCAGCGCAAGTGGGCGCTGTACAAGCATCTCAAAGAGAACTACACGCACGAAGACCTGGTTGAGCGCATTGGCCGCGGCGTCGAGACCATGATTGCCCAGGGTGCTGTCTATTCACGCACCATGGTCGATGCCGACAGTACCGTGAAGACACTTCCCACATTGGCCGCGCTGGAAGTGAAGAAGAAGTACGCCAACCGCATCCATATGGAGATCGGCGTGCAGCCGTTGCAAGGTGTACTGGACGAAGAGTCACGGATGTACTTTGAACAAGCGTGTGAAATGGCCGACGTGATTGGCGGGCTGCCCTCGAAAGACCGGCCGACGCCGGAGAAACACCTCGACATCGTGCTTGGCATTGCCCGCAAGCTCGGCAAACCGGTGGATGTGCATGTGGATCAGGAGAACAACCCCGCCGAGACGGAGACGGAACTGCTGGCCCATAAGACAATCGAGTACGGCCTGGAAGGCCGGGTATCAGCCATTCATGCCATCTCAGTGGCGGCGAAGCCCCCGGCCGAGCAGGACCGCATCTGCCGGCTGATGCACCAGGCCGGCGTCAGCGCGATCGTCTGCCCGTCGGCCGCTTTGAGCATGAAGCAACTCGAATACACTGCCCCGTTGCACAACTCGATTGCCCCGGTGGCACGAATGCTCGATGCCGGCGTGTGCGTCCGCCTCGGCGTGGATAACGTCTACGACCTGTTCATGCCGCTCGTCGATGGCGATATGTGGTTTGAGTGCCGGGTGCTGATGGAAGCGTGCCGTTTGTATGATCTTGAGCGCGTCGCTCAGATGGCGTGTGACCGGACCGGCTTCGCGGCGGAGGCTGTAAGAGTGTAGAATGATTCCGAGAGGAATAACATGGGCGAAATTCGGGTCAAAGTTCGGTTGACCAATTCGATGGACGAGGCACTGCACCGCCGGGGTCAACTTGCCGCCGACAAAGTGCGGTTTTATGACGCTGACGCTATGGTCGATACTGGAGCGGTTCGCACGGTGATCCCTTCGCATGTTCTCCAGCAAATAGGTGCGCAGGTTCGCGGCCAGCGGGTCGCCGAGTACGCCGATGGCCGCAAAGAAACGGTTGATATGTCAGAGTCTATCATCGTCGATATTCTCGGCCGCGATACGGCGGATGAGGCACTGATTCTCGGCGATGAAGTATTGATCGGCCAAACCGTGCTGGAAAAACTGGACCTCCTCGCCGACTGCGCCAACCGCCGGCTCATCCCGAATCCGGCGCACCCGGATCAACCGGTGACGAAAGTGAAGTAGACGAAGTCCTTAGAACGTTCGTTGCCAGTATCCCACGTCGATCCAGCGGTCCAACTTGAAGCCGACCTCAGGAAAGTGGGCGACCTTTGTCATCCCGAACTTTTCGTGAAGTGCCACGCTCGCCTCGTTGGGCAACGAGATACCGCCAATAACCGCGTGAATACCTCGTGATTGCAGCATCGGGAAAAGCTCGGCGTAGAGTTTGGTGCCGATGCCGCGCCCAATACTGTTGTGGGCGAGATAGACTGTGCTTTCCGCGGAATAGCGATACGAGCAGCGGGACTTCCACTTCGAAGCGTAGGCGTATCCCACAACCTGGCCGGCATCCTCGGCGACGAGCCAGGGAAACGACTCGGCCCAAACCTCGGCGATGCGCCGAACAATCTCATCCGTCGAAACCGGCTCCTCTTCGAATGTCACAATGGTGTGATTCACATAGTGGTTGTAAATACCCGCGATTGCGGCAGCGTCCGAAAGGACTGCGGCTCGAATCGTTGCACCACGTTCGGAGTGGTCCGGCATGGCGCATATTTTGGTAGGTAACACAAGAGAATGCAAGTCGGCGCGGGCCACGAGGAATTGCCATTGTCGCCTATACCGCCAGCCATCGCGCAGCGGAGGCCAGAGCAGTCCAGCGGCGGTGCGGTTCGGCGGCGACGAGTTCGCCGGCCCAATCACGCAGAGTTGTGTCTTCGACGCCGGTCAAGGAATCGTGTAGAGCCTTATCGAATGTGCCGTTGAGCTTGGCAGGGCGAAGTGTCGCCAAGTCGCCAGGAAACTTAGGTGCGGCACCAAGTACCACGGCGGCGCTCACACCCAATGCGTATGCATCCCACGACGGTTCGGGCCGGGCGTCGCGCCAGGCTTCGGGCGGCAAGAAGTACGGCGTGCCGCTGACCTCGGTATCAACTTCCTGTGTTGAACCAAGATCAATAGCGAGGCCAAAGTCTACAAGCACCGGCGTCGCATCTGGTCGGCGCATCAATACATTTGCCGGCTTTACGTCGCGGTGAACCAACCGCGCGGCAGCGACGGCCGTCAACGCATCGGCCAACCTGGCAAAACATGTGCGCGGCGAAGCTGGTGCAACGGTTCCGAGTTCATCGCCCACCACAAGTTCCATCAGCAGCACCCAATAGTTGCCTGCGCGCTGGGCACGCAGCACGCGAACGACGTTTGGATGG
>JANLTA010000033.1:0-1945 GCA_031362705.1 Gemmataceae bacterium
CGAAATTCTGCAGGTCCGGCGTTTCGCGCTTCAGTTTGGTGATGAGCTGGCGCATCTGCAGGCTCCGATCGCCGAAGTGTACGTCGCCTATCACATGAGAGTCGGCGAAGTGGAAGGTTCGCACGAGCTTGTCACCGATGATGAGCGGGCGCATTCTTGATACGCCTGCCACCGAAGAACGGATAGTAACGTGCCCGATGCAGTTCACGTCTATCCTATTGGCAGCATGTACCTTGATCGGTCCCGGTATGGGCGGATCCGAACAACAACTTTCTTCGATCTTCACGACGCTTGAAATATATATGTTCGACGGGGCTGAACCCTCGATGAATGATACCCCTTGATCATCATCACGACGGTCGCGCCAAACCATGCGCTTGTGAACGAGTTCCCAGCATTCAGAAGATTTGCGGACTCAACGGGAAGCGCACTTAAGCGTTCCAAAACAAATTAGAGAGTCAAAGTCGCGAAGACAATGACCCAAGGGTGAAAGGACGCCCGGGCAATCGACTGTCGTCGCGCCAGTAACTTCTGTGTATTTACGAACGCAATTGATTTATGATTTTCGAGGTCCGCAGCGATTTCGTCGGCGTCGTGCTCGGACAGGTGCTCGTGGAGAATCTTGTCTCGGACATGCGCGCGGTGCGCATCCATGTCCGCAACAAAGCGGTCGAGCTTTGTCGTTAAAGCCGTTTTTGTGATCTTGTCCCAATACAAACTAGAGAAGGGTGTCAGCAAGGGTACGAGAAAATATGGAAGATTGAACTCTGCGAAAATGACTGAGGTGGGTTGCCAATCGAGTCTAAGACTGTTGTTGTCGAGGAGGTTTGCGGTATTCATTTGAGAGTCGAAGCCCAAGTAATTGCCCAGCGCGGGTACGAGCGCCGCCAACACCGTCGCCGCCGAAATCAAAATGTTGCGTCGACTGTGCGTCGAAGCAGCGAGCAACGGATCCGCCAACTGAACATCCAAGGTCGGTAGTGATGTCATGTTGTCTATTGGCTCGTTTAGCCAGCCCCCAAGGGCAGCATTTCTCTTGGAAGTGATAAACCGCATATACCCTACGGACATTCGCGCGGGTTTGCGTCGCGTGTGACGTTCCTATGACGGGGGGTAATGCTCTTTATGGAGTACGTGACACAAAAATGCGGCAGATCGATTCGTCGAGTGCGCGAACTCGTTGGGGCGAATTCTCCCAAATGGCGTGCAAAGAGTATCCTTCTCGGGGAGCAACTTGTGCTCCGACTTCACCTCGGCCAGCGGGATCGACAATTCGCGCACCGGCTAGTGTTGGTCGAGTTTGAATTGGGTAGTCATCGCTGATCACCGTACTCAAAAGGTTGCGTGGAGACAGGGTTCCATCGTTGGAACTTTTTTTGATAGTTGCGAACGGCGTTTCAGGGGATGTTCTTTTCAATGCGGCGAAATCGCAACAGAGGCAACTGAATTAGTCCGAACCAATTCTATTATTGAATTGCTCGTTATTGATGGCAGCGCAGGCAATGGATCCGATCACATGTGCTCCGGAATTTCGAAACCCAAGAGTTCCAGCATACGTTCGAGTTGCGTGACGACCAGGCTGCAAATCGCGAGCCGTGAGGCGCGGAGGTTGACGTCTGTGTCGCTCAGAATATGATGCTGGGCGTAGAAGCGGCTGAAGCCTTGAGCCAGTTCAAATGCGAACGCGCACAATATGTTTGGCGCTCGCTTCGAAAGCGCGGTGTCGATCGCGGTTGGTAGGCGGTCGAGGGCGAGCACCAGGTCGCGCTCTGCTGTGTCTTCGATGCGGATGGGGCCAAGCTTGAAGCCCTGCTCTTCCGCTTTCTTCAACAGACTTTTTATGCGCACTGCCGCGTACTGCAGATATGGCCCAGTTTCACCTTCGAACCTGGTGAACCTTGCCAAATCGAAGACGTAGTTCGTCAGGCGGTGGTTTTGTAGGTCG
>JANLTA010000056.1:0-3053 GCA_031362705.1 Gemmataceae bacterium
TGGCAGCCGGCAAGGGTGTCATCGTCTGTCAATCGGTGCAGGACGCATTCGCGGCCGTGGACCGGATTATGGTGAAGGAAGAGTTCGGTCGGGCCGCGGGTCGACAGATTATCGTTGAGAAACGGCTCGAAGGTCCGGAACTGAGCGTGTTGGCCCTAGTATCTGGCCGGTCCATCGTCACATTGCCAACGGCTCAGGACCACAAGCGGCTTTATGACAACGACGCCGGGCCGAACACCGGCGGCATGGGCGCGTATTGCCCGGCCAACATTGGCGACGCCAAGATGATGCAGGAGATCGAGGAACACGTATTCGTACCGACGATTCACGCGCTGCGTCGAGCCAAGACTCCGTTCCGTGGTGTGCTGTATGCCGGGTTGATGGCGACCAAACGTGGTGTTCAAGTGCTGGAGTTCAACTGCCGCTTCGGCGACCCGGAAACCCAGTGCATCCTGGTGCGCCTTCGCACGGACTTGTTGAGCCTACTCGAATCAGTTGCCGATGACCGTCTTGGCGAATTTGCCGAACAGGGCGTCGAATGGGATCCGCGACCTGCAGTGACCGTGGTCCTCGCCAGCGGCGGCTACCCCGGCCCATATCGAAAAGATCAGGTTATCGAGGGTATCGCTGAAGCCGATGCCATGTCCGATGTAAAAGTCTTTCACGCCGGTACTAGGACGCTCGATGGCCGTACCGTCACAGATGGCGGTCGGGTGTTAGGTGTCACCGCGCTGGGCGATGACCTGACGAAAGCGCGCGCCAATGCCTATGCCGCCGTTGCGAAGATCAAGTTTATTGGGATGACGTACCGGAAGGACATAGCCGCGCGGCCATCATCCTGATCGCCTCCGGATACGCTTCGCATTCCGCCTCGAAAACGCGCGCCGCCAGCGAATCAGGTGAGTCGTCAGGCAAGACGGGAACCTGTTTCTGCACCAAGATCGGCCCGCGGTCGTATTCGTTGGTGGCGATGTGGACGGTGCAGCCGCTGATCTTCTCGCCGGCCGCCAAAACAGCTTCGTGGACGTGATGGCCGTACATGCCGTGCCCACCAAATTTTGGCAGCAGGGCAGGGTGGATGTTCAATACACGCCCAGCAAAGTCGTCGGGTATCGTCAACAGTTGCAGGAACCCGGCCAAGCACACGAGATCGACATTTGCGTCGCGGACCAAGTAGAAGATGCGCTGGCTGAACTGTTCGCCGGGGTGGTGTTTCTTATTGACAACATGAGTGGATATGCCGGCTTGGCGAGCGCGCTCCAGCCCGGCGGCGTCGGCCTTGTTGGAGATGGCAAGTGCGATGGTTGCGGGCAAGTCGCCGGAGCGATCGATCAGGTTTTGCAGTGATCGACCCGAACCCGAGAGTAGGACTGCGATACGCAATGGTTTTCCCGCTAAGCCGCAAGCGGCTATGTTATTGTAGAATCTCCGAATTACCGAAGGAGCGTTGAATGGCTCGGTTCGAGAAGGTGGAAACCCAAGTTGATTTCCCGGCCCAGGAGCGGGCGATGCTCGCGTTTTGGGAGCGGCACAAGGTCTTTGACAAACTGTGCGAAAAGAACCGGGGCGGGCCGCGCTGGTCGTTTCTGGATGGACCGATTACCGCCAATAACCCGATGGGCGTGCATCATGCGTGGGGCCGCACGTACAAGGATGCGTTTCAGCGTTACCACGCCATGTTGGGGCAGGATCAACGTTATCAGAATGGTTTTGATTGCCAGGGCCTTTGGGTCGAAGTTGAAGTCGAAAAGGAATTAGGTCTCAAGAGCAAGCGAGACATCGAGAACCTGATCCCCGGCGACCGCGAAGCGAGCATCGCCAAGTTCGTGCAACTTTGCAAAGACCGCGTCAACAAGTACGCCCGGATGCAAACCGAGCAATCGATCCGCCTCGGCTACTGGATGGACTGGGACCGTACGGACGCCGACTGGGCGAAGGATCCCGGCGACCGCAAGTCGTATTTCACGATGTCGTCGGAGAACAACTACACGATTTGGGGCTTCCTCAAGAAATGCCACGACCGCGGTCTGGTGTACCGTGGTTTCGACGCCATGCCGTGGTGTCCGCGTTGCGGTGTGGGCCTCAGCGAAATGGAAGTCAAAGAAGGTTACAAACAGGTCATTCACAAATCAGTGTTCGTGAAGTTCCCGCTGCGCGACCGTCTCGGCGAAAACCTGCTCGTGTGGACGACGACGCCGTGGACGCTCAGCAGCAACGTCGGCGCGGCCGTGAATCCTGACTTGACGTATCTGCAGATCAAGCAAAAAGGCGAAGTCTATTACATCGGAAAGACGGCCTTCACGGCGAGCCGATCAGACGCCGAAGCCGTCCAAGATGAAGTCGATGTTGAGACTGACGCATCGTCAGGAAAGAAGGGACAAGCCGCGCCGCGTCTGAAAACCATCGAGCAATTGTTCAAAGAAAAGGGCAAGGAAGGCTTCGAGGTCATCGGTGAAGTGGCCGGCGCGACAATGGTCGGCTGGACATACGACGGGCCATTCGATGAATTGCCGGCCCAGGCGCATCCGGCCGGTTTTCCACAAGTGTTATCGGAAACGGTGCGTCGGCAGAAGTGGGCGCCGGACGTGTGTGCCAGGGATGTTCATCGTGTTGTAGCCTGGAAAGAAGTTGGCGCGACGACCGGTACCGGCATCGTTCACATCGCGCCCGGTTGCGGCAAAGAGGACTTTCATCTCGGGAAAGAACAGGGTCTACCGCCGGTCGCGCCATTGGATGATGCCGGCGCGTTTTTGCCTGGCTTCGGTTGGTTGGAAGGCTTGTCGGCAGTTGAGACGACAACGGCGGATCGCATTCTCGAAGACCTGAAGCAAAAGGGCCGACTGTTCGCGTCAGAACAATATCCGCATAGCTACCCGCATTGTTGGCGTTGCAAGACAGAATTGCTTTTCCGGCTTGTTGACGAGTGGTTCATCAATATGAGCTGGCGCGGTGAGATCATGGACGTGACGCGGCAAGTGAAGTTCCTGCCCGAGTCCATCGGTGGCCAGCCGCGCGAGTTGAAGTGGCTCGAGCAGATGGGCGACTGGATGATC
>JANLTA010000078.1:0-5862 GCA_031362705.1 Gemmataceae bacterium
TTCTGGTGAAGGGGCTGCCGCTTGCGTACAACCGCGACCTGCAGGAGGATAAGGTCGCATTGTTTGATTGTCATGACACCGTGGCGTCTTGTCTGCTGATGGCCGCGGCATTGGTTCGGGCGGCGAGATTGCGGCGCGATGTGATTGCTGCCGGGCTGGAGAGTGGTTTTTTGGATGCGACAAGTTTGATGGAGTTGCTGATTGCGCGGGGCGTGCCCATGCGGTCCGCTCACGATGCTGTGGGTAAACTGGTCCGGCTGGGCGAACAGCGCGGGTGCCGGCTCGCGGATTTACCGCAAGACGTGTTCGAGTCGGCCGTGCCCGGCATTGGCAGCGCGGTATATGAGGTGTTAGGGGTTCCCCGCGCGCTGGCGGCGTTTCGCAGCTTCGGCTCGACCGCTCCGGCGGAAGTGGACCGGCAACTGGACCTTTGGCGCGGGCAACTCGCGATGGGGTAACATGAACGGACGGCCCGTTCGACCCCGAAGGCCGACCTAACATGGATCATTTTCGTTACCGCGATCGTACGCTGCACTGCGAAGACGTGCCGGTGGCCGAGTTGGCCGCCCGGTACGACACGCCGCTTTACGTCTATTCCCAGGCCGCCATTCTCGAACACCTTGATGAGCTTCAGACGGCCTTTGCCGTCGCGGATCCGCTGATTTGCTACAGCATCAAGTCGAATCCGAACATTCACCTGGCTAAGTTGATGTCCGAACGCGGGGCCGGTTTTGACGTGACCTCCGGCGGCGAACTTTACCGCGCGGTAGCCGCTGGCGGAACGGGCGACAAGATCGTCTTCGCAGGCGTGGCCAAAACCGATGCCGAACTGCGCTACGGTTTGGATAGCAACGTCCGCATGTTCAACGTCGAAAGCGAAGCTGAGTTGCACCGCCTCGCCGACGTAGCCCATGCGATGAATAAGTCGGCGGCCGTGGCCCTGCGCGTCAACCCGGCCCTGCCGCTGAAGACTCATCCCAAGACCGACACGTCCGTGCGCGGCACCAAGTTTGGTTTGGACATTGAAACGGTGCTGGAGGCGGCGGCAAACGTGCGCAGCCGGCCCGGCGTGCGCATCGTCGGCCTGCACATGCACCTCGGCTCGCCGATCTTGTCGCCGAAGCCATATGCCGACGGAGCCGCCAAGGGATTGACCATCATAAACGAGTTGCGCAAACAAGGGCACGCAATTGAATCGTTGAACATGGGCGGCGGCTTTGCCATCAACTACCGCAAGCGCGAGGCACTACCTGCGACGGCCTTCGCTGATGCTATTCTGCCCGCGGTGCGTGAAGCGAGATGCAAGCTGATCCTGGAACCCGGCCGGTTCATCGTGGGCAATGCCGGCATTCTTGTCAGTCGCGTAATCTACTCGAAAGACTCCGGCGGCCGGCATTTCCTCTGTCAGGATGCCGGCATGAACGACCTGATTCGCCCGACGCTGTATGATGCTTTTCATCGCATCTGGCCTGTCGCGCCGACGCATGATGTGCCCGAGTGGCCTGAAGACTTCGAATCGGAAATTGCCGGTACACACGCTGCCGATGTGGTCGGTCCCGTGTGCGAGACCGGCGACTTCCTGGCCAAGGATCGCCGCCTGCCACGGATGGAACGAGGCGACTTGCTGGCTACGCACAGTGCCGGCGCGTACGGCATGGCGATGAGCTCGAACTACAACAGCCGGCTGCGTGCCGCCGAAGTCCTGGTGGACGGCCGCACGCACCGCAGTATCCGCCGCCGCGAAACCTACGACGACCTGGTCCGCTGCGAACGGGAAGTGAACTGAATTGAGGCTTGACCAATGCGCGCACAACTTTTGACCATACTCGCCCTCCTTCTCGCCGGCCCGGCGTTTGGCCAATTCGCGGCGGATGATCGGTTGGAGCCGCCGAAGACGCCGGCTGAATTCTGGCGGGCGATCAACTTCGAGATCAGCACCGGCAAGTACGACTCGGCTGCCTTTTACATGGCCGGCTTCCTCAAGTCGAATCCGTCGGAGCAAGACCTCGTTGAACTGGAACAGAAGGACGGTCTTGCTGGCTTTCTGCGACTGCGCAACATCACATGGTCGGCCGATGCCAAACTCAATGCCGAGGCGAAGAAAAACGTCGAAGAGGCGATCACCAGGGTTAACGTCGCACTTGAAAAGGTGCTTGGCAATCAACAGCGCATCAATCGCCTGATCGTCAGCCTGCGCGGCTCCGATGAAGAACGAGCGTTCGGCACCCGCGAACTACAGCGCACGGGCGCGCGGGCGATCCCCGCACTGGTCATCGCACTGCGCGGCGACACCGATCCCGGCCATCGTGCCGCGATCCTCAACACGTTGCCGTTGTTGCCCGAAGACACTGTCGCGCCGCTACTCGCGGCACTCGATCTCAACGATGGCCGGCTGCGTTATCAAATCCTCGAATCGCTCGGCATGCGTGGAGACTTCACGTACTTGCCAGCCCGACCGGAATCAAACCCGCTACCGTCGCTGGCATACATCGCCGCCTCGCCAAAACAACCCGAGGACGTTCGCCGCTTAGCCGCCACGCTCATCACCCGGCTGAAACCCATTTCCCGCACCGAAATCCCGCCGGCGAAACAGGAACTCACCGAAGCGGCGTTGAAGTTCCATCGCCATCAGGAGCGCTTCATCAAGCCCGACGCTGTCGCCGTGTGGAGGTGGGAGAATGATGATCTCGCGATGACGACTTCCACGCTCGCCCAGGCCGAGGAATATTTCGGCCTGCGTTACGCTCGTTGGGCGTTGGAGCTCGATCCGGAATACGTCCCGGCCCAGGTCGCTTTCATTAGCATCGCGGTTGATAAGGCGTTTGGCCGTGTCGGCGTTGCCAACAAGCTCGACAAGGTCGAGCCGGCTGCTCACAGCCTCCTCGCCACCGCTGGCACCACCGCGCTGGTCGCCGCTCTCGATCAGGCCATTGTTGATCATCGCACGCCGGTAGCCTTAGCGATCACGCAAACGCTTGGCGAACGGGCCGATGCTAAAGCTGCTCAAGCCGGTCGTAATAAGCCAGCGGTACTGGTCCAGGCATTGAGTTACCCGGACCGCCGCGTGCAACTGGCGGCGGCAGCTGCGTTGGTGCGCATCCCCGGACCGTATGCCGTACAGAACCAAATCAAGATCGTGGAGATTCTCCGCCGGGCACTCGCCGCCGAGTCGGAAGTCGCCGTGGCTACCATGCCGCGAATCCTCCTTGGACATTTCAACGAGGTGACGAGCCGCGAACTTGTGACCATGTTCAAAGACGCCGGCTTTGAAGCGATCAGTGTGCGCACGGGCCATGAACTGATGAGGCGACTGGAACGAGCCAGCGATATCGATGCCGTCGTGATTGATTCGGAACTGCCAAGCCCGCCGCTGCCCGATTTGCTCGCCAGTCTACGTGCTGACACTTTTGCCAAAGCACTTCCCGTGCGCGTGCTGTACATGCCGCCGCTGCCGGCCACCTACCCATCCGTGGCGATGGAAACGCATCTCAAACGAACGACGCCGCAAACCGTGGCCATTCGCATCGATGAGGAACACGCCGCTTTTGACGCGGCCAACCGCATGAAATTCCTGGTCGATGGTCAGCCCCGGGTGTCGATGATCCGCTCGCCAATCACGCCGGATGTATTGAAAGCGTCATTTGTGCAAGACGCCGGCGCGGACGGCCCGCCGTTGACCGCCGAAGAGCGCAAGCAATTTGCGACAACGGCTGTCGAGTTGTTCCGGCACATTGCGCTGAGCCAACCTGGTATCGACCTCAAGCCGGCCGACCGCGCGATCCGGCAATCGCTGAAGTCGGATGAGTTAGGCAAGGTCGCAGTCGATATCGTCGGCCGTCTGTCGGGCCGCGACGCCCAGATCGACCTGGCCTCGCTCACGCTGGACGACAAGCGACCCGTGCCCCTGCGGCTCGCCGCCGCCAACAACCTGGCGTTGCACATCCAGCGCTTCGGGGCCGTTCTGCCGAAAGTAGCCATCGAAGCATTGACCAAGCTGGCCAGCGAGACAAAGGAACCGGACCTGCGCGGCCAGGTCGCCGCCGTCGTCGGCGTATTATCCGGCGAAGGCAAGACGACAAGCACGCGACTCCAAGGCTACATGCCACCCAAACCGGGGGCTGTCATCAAGGAAGGCTTGCCCGAGGAGAAGAAACCCGAAAAGAAGCCGGAACCGGAGGAAGAATGATCGCGTCGTCGCGACATCATCCTCAAATCGCGCTGAACTGTCGGAAAGCGTAAACCTTTGTAGGATAATGACTTGCTTCACAACGAGTTGCCAACAACACTGTTTTGCGGCGCAAGTACCGCCGACACCGCCGTTTCGGTATGAAAGACATAGTTAGGATGACTCGGCAGTGAGGTGACTTGTGTCCAACGAGCAGTTTCCACCTGGTTTGGATGAGTTGATGGCCCGTTTTCTGGCTCGCCGGCAGGCGGATGCCGATGCGGTGGCCGTCACGGGTGAAGTCGAAACCTACGAAGCAGTGCCTGCCCAAGCAGTCGATCCGCGACAGGCTTGGGATGGTGCTTGTGAATCCATGACTGGCATCGCCGACGTCAAGAAACTGGCCAAGCTGCCCACCGGCTGGGCCACGTTAGTCGCCGGTATGGAGTCGTACACAGGTTTGCCAATGGCCGCCGGCAACTTCCCGCAATTGGTTCGTGATCTACTTCCGCTGGTCAAAGCAAACTCACTCAATTCCACGCTGAAATCCAGCGGCAGTATCGCTGATGTCGGTGGCCTTTCGAGTTGGGTGGAGTCCTGTGAACAATCCGACGAGCCGGCCAAATGGCTGCTTGCCGTTGGCCTGTTGCGATTGGCCAAGCGGTTCGATGAAGCCGAGAAGCTGCTCAAGTCCAAGGCACCGACCAAGGAATGGAAAGTTGCTTTCGCCAATGAGGAAGCGGCCATCGCCTGGCAGCGTGGCAATCACGCCGCCGCCCGCAAGCTGTGGGCCAAGATGCCCGAGTCGGCTGCCACGCAGTTCAACCGTGGAATGGCTGAGTTGTTCAGCGACAACTCCAAGGCGTCGGTGCCGCACCTGAAAGCCGCCGTCGCCAAGCTGCCCGAATCCAGCGGATGGCACCATTTGGGCCTGCTTTACCTGGCTTTGGCCCAGTCGCGCTAACGAAACCGCCGAAACCGCTATAAAAGCCCACGGGTTGATCCCGTGGGCTTTTTTCGTGGACACATTATGTACCGACTCGCTTTGGCCGCCTTGCTCGGAGTGACTCTGTTGACACCAACTGCCGACGCGGCCGACAAACGGCCGATGAAGCTCGACGATCTTTTCAAGTTCAAAAAGGTCAGCGACCCGCAAGTCAGCCCGGACGGCACACAAGTCGTGTACACCGTTGGCCAGATTCTCGACGTGGCGGCCAACAAGTCGATCTCCAACCTGTGGATCGCCGCCACCGACGGCAAGACGCCACCCCGGCAACTCACCACCACCGAGAAAAAGGACAGCCACCCGCGCTGGTCGCCGGATGGCAAGAAAATCCTTTTCCAGTCCAACCGCAGCGGCGATAGCCAACTTTGGGTCATCGATCTGTCCGGCGGCGAAGCGAAAAAACTCACCACGATCAGCACCGGAGCCGAGACCGGCATCTGGTCCCGCGACGGCAAGCGCATCGCATTTGTCTCCGCGATCTACGCCGAGAACAGCACCAAGCCATTCGCCGAGAGCGACAAACTGAACAAAGAACGCGCGGAGAAGATCGAAAAGAACCCGGTGAAAGCCAAGGTCCACACCAAACTCTTCTACCGCCACTGGGATTCATACGTCGAAGACAAACGGCAACACCTCTTCGTGATGGACGTTGAAGGTGGTACGCCGCGCGACATAACCCCCGGCGACCGCG
>JANLTA010000084.1:0-15811 GCA_031362705.1 Gemmataceae bacterium
AGCGCGGCGCGGCCGTGCGGCTCGATATCGAGGCAGGTGGCCCGCCGGAAATTGAGCAGTTCCTCATGTCGATGTTGGACTTGGATGCGATCGACGTGTACGCCACGCCCGGATTGTTGGATGTCTCGGGATTGATTCAACTACACACGATTCCGGGCTTTCCGCATCTGCGTGACCCACAGTTCACGCCGCAACCGGTGCCGGAGTTCACGCTGGCACCTAATGTCTGGGCTGCGATTCGTCAGCGCGACATTCTCATCCATCATCCCTATGAATCGTTCAACCCGGTCGTTGACTTCATTGAAACAGCGGCCACCGATGATCGTGTGTTGGCAATCAAGCAGACGCTTTATCGCACGTCAAGTGATTCGACGATTGTGCGTGCGCTGCAACGGGCGGCCGACGCCGGCAAACAAGTGACCGCCGTCATCGAACTGAAAGCCCGGCTCGATGAAGAGCGCAACATTCAATGGGCCCGCGAACTGGAAAAGGTCGGCGTTCACGTCGTCTTCGGCTTCATCGGTCTCAAGACACATTGCAAGGTTGCGCTAGTCGTTCGGCGCGAAGATGATGGCATCCGCCGTTACGTCCATTTAGGCACCGGCAATTACAATCCGCAGACGGCACGCACTTATACCGACCTCGGCTTCTTCACCTGCGATCCGGTCATTTGCGAAGATGCCACGGTGCTCTTCAATTACCTGACTGGTTATGGCGAGTTGCCCGAATGGCGCAAGCTGATCATCGCTCCGAGCCGAATGCAGACGTTCATGCTGGAGAAAATCGATCAGGAAATTCGCCATCAGGAGGCCAAGCGAGAAGGCAAGATCATTGCCAAAATCAATGGGTTGCTGGAACCGGCCATTGTTCAGGCGTTGTACCGCGCCAGTCAGGCCGGCGTGAAGATCGATATCAATTGTCGCGGCATTTGCGGATTGCGCCCCGGCGTTCCCGGCGTCAGCGACAACATTCGCGTCACGTCAATTGTGGATCGTTTCCTCGAACACAGTCGCATCTATTACTTTGGCAATGCCGGCAAGCCGGAAGTGTATATTGGCTCGGCCGACTGGATGGATCGCAACCTGAGCCGCCGCGTTGAGAGCATTTGGCCCGTCGAACAACCCGATCTCAAAGTTCGGTTGATTGAAGAAATCCTGGCAACGACGTTGAGCGACAATGTGAAATCGCGCGAGCTGCAACCGGACGGCAGCTACCGCCGGGTGGTTCCGGCGGTCGGCGAGGAACCGATCCGCAGTCAACAAAGGTTCCTGGAACTGGCGGCGATGAACGCCGCGCGACGGCAATGGTCCGCCGAGCCGCCACGACCTGCCACTCCGCGGATCAACCGCCGGCCGAAGAAGCGCCGGCAGACGGGGTGACCCTGATCGCATCGCCAATGTCCATGGCACCGACCGGCATCGCTTTGGGCGGGCCGGACGGCGGCAGCATCTCCTGACGCGGGGCTACCGTATCGTTCGCCATTTCCGGCGTGAAGAGGCCATATTTCGTGCAGTGGGGCAACGGCGGCGTGCAGTCGCATTTGCCGGCCGTATGTTGGCAGGCCAGCCCGGTCGAAACGATGGCAAGCCCGGCGAGAATGACAAATAACCGACGCATGGCAGCTCCTTCTGTGCGCGAACCCGCGTCCCTGCGGGATGTGGCGACCGATCGATGCGTCATCGGCCCCAATCTTGTTTCGTCATACCCAACCCCTCCACTTGACCAAATTCGCCGCTTCGCCCCAACCCGCGAATCCGTACATCATCTGCAATGGACGCCATAATTCTCGCCGCGGGTCTAGGAACACGCCTCCGGCCGCACACCCTAACAACGCCCAAACCACTGTTGCTCGTGCGCGGCCGGCCGATCCTCGATTGGACTCTTACCGCATTACCAAAAACGGTGGAGCGCCTAATCGTCGTCACGCATTACCTGAAAGAACAAGTTGATGCCTATTTGAAACAGCAGAAGCACTTCAGTGACTGGGTCACCGTGTTTCAACACACACCGCGCGGGACCGGGGATGCCTTCATTTCTTGCCGCGATGCAGTGAAATCAGATCAAGTGTTTGTCTTGAATGGAGATGATCTTTATGCCGGCCGCGATCTCGACGCGCTAAGCCGCAAGCGGCAGGGGCTGTTGGTTCATGCGGTCGATGAACCGAGGAAGTTTGGCATCACGTTTTTGCGCGAGGATGGCACGTTGGAACGCCTCGTTGAAAAGCCCGACCTTACGGGCAGACACATGGCCAACATTGGCGCGTATTTGTTTCCTCGCGAAGCACTGGCGTTGACGTTGCCGCTCTCACCGCGCGGCGAGTATGAGATTACCGATGCGGTGTCGCAGTTGGTCGAGCGTGGACCATTTCACGCCGTGGAAGCTACGACGTGGCTGCCTATTGGCAATGAGGAACAATGGCACGCAGCGGCAGAGTTGGATTTGGACGTGCTGCTGAAATGAACGAAGCCCATTTCGGCTTGAAAGCGTGGTATTTCAAGAAGTTGCGTTCGTCGCAGACCGCGTGATTTCGGCATTGCTGCCCCGCGCCGGCCGGTTATAATCGGCCGCGACCTCAGAATGAAGGCAAGCGCATGAAATGGACCAAGGGTGGCCTGATTTACGCGCCGGACGGTCATTTGCCGTGGGCGCAGAAGCACGCCTTTCCACCAAACCCGCATTTTCTAGACCGCCGCCGGTTGCGTCTCTATGTCGCCTTCTGCGATGCCGACACGGTCGGTCGCGTCGGCTATGTCGATGTTGATGCCGAAGATCCTAAGCGCGTTCTCGCGGTTTCCCAGAAGCCGGTTCTCGATATCGGCGAGCCGGGCTGTTTCGATGAGAACGGCGTCGTGCCGACGGCCATCGTGCCGGTCGGCGACAAGCTCTATCTTTACTACGTCGGCTTTCAACTTGGACAGAAGGTTCGCTACTACCAGTTTCAAGGTCTCGCGATCAGCGAGGATGGTGGTGAATCGTTCCGCCGGGTTCAACGCACGCCCATCCTCGAACGCAGCAACCGCGAGACGCTGAATCGCGCTTCGGGTTTCGTGTTGCAGGATCAGGGTGTCTTCAAGCTCTGGTACGTCGGCGGCGACAGTTGGACTGTTTCCAATGGTAAGCCGTTGCCCGTTTACAACATCAAGTACCTTGAATCGCCCGACGGCATCCGCTGGGGCGACGCGGGTGCCACCGCCATTGATTTCAAAGATGCCGACGAACACGCACTGGGCCGGGCCTTTGTCCTCAAGGGTGCCGATCGCTGGCGCATGTTCTACTCGTCACGGACCTACTCGCGCGGCTATCGCCTGGGTTATGCGGAAAGCAAGGACGGCAAGAGTTGGACGCGGAGGGATCAGGATGTCGGCATCGATGTATCTCCCGAAGGATGGGATGCGCAAATGATCGGCTACGCCAGCGTCGTGCCATACCACGATCGCGTGTACATGTTTTACAACGGCAATAGCTGCGGTCAGACCGGTTTCGGCTACGCCACCCTGGACGAATGGTGAAACGGAAGGATCCCTCGATGACGACGACCACCTCGACCAAGCTGCAGACCCGCGCGACACCGGTGCAAGATGATGCCCGACGGACGCTGCTCGATCTCTTCGCCCGCTGCCCGATGCCGAGGCACGAGTTGCTCGTCAATCTCGGCCTGTACATGCGCAGCTCGGTTCTCGCGAAAACACTTTATATCAACGAGCTTTATCAGAAGATCATCACCGTGCCGGGTTCCGTCATGGAATTCGGCGTATGGTGGGGGACCAACCTCGCATTGTTCGAATCGCTGCGGGCGATCTACGAACCGTACAACCACTCCCGCCGCGTCGTCGGCTTCGACACCTTCACCGGCTATTCCTCCATCCGGCCCGAAGACGGTGACGGCGGCCTCGTCGCCGAGGGACAGTATTCCACGACGCAAGACTACGACGAATATCTGGCGGAGGTACTCGATTACCATCAGCGCGAAAACGTGATGGGTCACGTCAAGAAATACGAGATCGTCAAAGGCGACGTCACGCAGACCATTGACGACTACCTCAACGCCCATCCGGAAACAATCATTGCCCTGGCCTATTTCGACATGCAGCTTTATGAGCCGACCAAAAAATGCCTCAGCGCCATTCGGCCATTCCTGACCCGCGGCTCGGTCATCGCCATGGATGAACTGAATTGCGGCGAGTTCCCCGGCGAGACGATTGCGTTCAAGGAAGTCCTGGGGCTGGACCGTTACCGCTTGACACGTTCACAGTTTCTGCCGGACCGCACCTACCTGACGATTGAGTGAGCGATCACTCGCAGTCGTCGAGGCAGAGAACGTGCGAATCCCGTCGTTCGGTGATTCTTGTATATGGCTGGTCGTTGCGGACAGCATCGAACAAATCGATGCAGGGTTGATTGGATCGGCTCTCTTGCCGGTCATAACCGATCGACGACACCGGCTGCCGCGCTGCCCTCTGCCAATCGGTGAGGTGCAAGTGTTCCCAGGAAGCCGCCGCCGCTTGCCGCATCCAGGCATCATCGTCTTCGGCCATCACGTCGTCGGTGCCGCGGCAAACTACTGACAAATAGCCCGATGGTTTGTCGAACACATATTCACCTCCGCGTGAGATCGAGTGGGCGGCGATGGCCTCGTGAGGAATGAACGCACAGTCGATCGGCGCGAGCTTCATGAAGCGAAGCATGTAATCGAACAGACGAACCGACGGATACCAGAATGTGTTGGCCTCCACTTGCAACCGACCGTGATTATTGAATTCCATAAAGTGACCGTCGCTGGTGACAACGTTGGTGGAGACGATCATCAAACCGCCGCGTTTCAGCAGGGGCCGCACCGCGGCCAGGACCAGCAAAGGAGAAAACACGTGATATAGCAGACCCGAGAGATTGATCAGATCATACCCGGACCGCGGCAATTCACGGTGCAAGTCGTACAGCAAACCGACGGACCGAAACTCGAAGTCTGCCTCATAGCTCTGCTTCACCGCGTCTAATTTCGCGGCGCAGTGATCGTTGAAATCCGTCGCTGTCACCCGACGGGCACCTTGCCGCTTCATCAGCGTGGGCATCAGGCCCTCCATGGAACCCAGATCCAGGCAATCAAGGCCGGGGAACCGGCACCGGCGCAACATGATGCGCGGCAGCATCGGCAAGTCGTTCGGGTAAATTCCCTTGGTGATCCGCCCCGGCACCAATTCGACGCTGTAGTACCACCACATATCGAAAAGCTGTTGCAGGTTGAGGGACGGTTGTTTTCGAGGAGAAGAGCCGACGGTGCGACCCGCCATGCGCATGAACTGGCGAAGCACCGACAACGTTGGTGTCATCATGGCGACTCCGGAAAGCAAATTAAGATGGCGACTGTGGGCGATCCGGTTAGGAGCATAACCGGCGGCCAGGTTTTCACACAAGCCCGAAGAGCATACTGAACAGGGGATCGAATATGCCATTGAAATGAAGAAAGCCCAGCCGTTGCATCGGCTGGGCTTGCCATATGCATCAAGCTCAATCTTTGCCAAGCAGTTTCTCCACCACCGATCCCGGGATGGACATGATCGCGTTGACCGTTTTGCCGTCCGCCGTGGCTTTGGACTTTTCCATGTGTGGCTTCAGCACGTCGGCCTTTTCGCCGAGCATACCTTTGACCTGATCCATCGTTTCGCCAAAGCTCTCATTCATCTTCTGAGCTTCTTCTTTCGCCTTGGCCTCTTCCTTGAACACCTTGGAAATCTTGCCGCTGAAGTCCTTGTCGAGCCTGAAGTTGCCCTGCATCGATGTGTACTCTTCGTCGTCCCCACCGAGGCCGGCAAAGAAAACGAAGTCATCTTTGTTGCGTTTCGTCATTAATTCGTTGAGTTTAGCACTGGGTTTTGATGCCGCTGCGAATGCCTTTTCAGCCTTTTCTTCACTCATGCAAATGTGAAGGACGCCGGCTTCGGGCACGCACACATACATCTTCTGCGGGGCCTGGGGCACTTCCATGGCATAGATGGTGCCTTTCGCTTTCTTGATCGTTTCAATCTTCGCCGGCATGCCCGGCACACCGCCAGCCATGCCTGCAATTTGCTCAACCCCTTCAGCCGTGAAGATCGCACACTTAATAATGATGACCCCGTTCGGCTCGTCGTTAGTTACGCTGCCTGCCACGACGATATCCGTGACGACGTTGCCGGCAGCATCAAACGCCTTAGCAATAACTTTCGCGTCCGCTAATTGTTTGAGACCATCTTTCATCTGGTCTTCCGGCACGTCGGGAATATTCGGATTCATGCCCTTGGCCATGCCGACCAACCCAATGATCTGATCGCTGTACTTTTCGAACGCCATCGGCACGGCCTTGCGAACCATGTCGCTGGCGAATATCTTTGGCACATTGATGTGCGCAAAGAACTTCGCGTCTTCCGGCACGTATTTGTCGAAATCGCCGGCATGAGCGGGTCCGGCCACCATACATGCCGCCAGCGCGGTCAGGCCGAACAGGATTTTTCGTAGCATCGATCATCCTCCAGTAAAGCGGCCGCGAGCGGCGGCCAGGTTCAAATCTCGAGCAGCAGCCGCTCGGGGTTCTCCACGCATTCCTTCACACGCACGAGAAACTGGACGGCCTCACGGCCATCGATCAAACGGTGATCGTAAGTCAGGGCGAGGTACATCATCGGGCGGATGACAATTTGGTCGGCAACGACCACGGCTCGCTTCTGAATCGCGTGCATGCCAAGGATGCCTGTCTGCGGCGGATTCAGGATCGGCGTGGACATCATCGAGCCGAAGATGCCGCCGTTGGTAATCGTGAAAGTGCCGCCTTGCAGGTCGCCCACCGCCATCTTGCCGTCGCGAACTTTCACTGCCAACTCGCCAATTGTCTTTTCAATCTGAGCAAAGCTCAGGCGATCCGCGTCTTTCAACACGGGAACGACCAGTCCCTTTTCCGTACTAACGGCGACGCCGACGTTATAGAAGTTCTGATAAACAATGTCGGATCCGTCGATTCGGGCATTGACGGCGGGAAACGCTCGCAGCGCTTCAACCGCCGCCTTGACGAAGAACGACATAAACCCGAGTCCGACGCCGTGTTTCTCCTTGAACTTGTCCTTGAACTTGCCTCGCAGTTCATTGACCGCGGTCACATCAGCTTCGTTGAAAGTCGTCAACGACGCCGTCGATTGCTGTGATTCCAAAAGCCGCGCCGCAATCCGTTGCCGCAGTGGCGACATCCGTTGCCGCACCTCGCGCGGGCCGGACGGTATGATTGCCGGTGCCGGTGACGCCGGCACCGCAGCGTGCGTCCCATTGCTTGCCGGCGCACCGCTGGCAACCAGATCTTCCTTGATAATGCGCCCATCGCGGCCAGTACCTTTGACTCGCGCCGGTTCAACGCCATGTGATTGGGCATGAATTCGCGCCGCCGGCGAAAGCGCCGGTACCGATTCGCCGCTTGCGACTGGCGTGGACGCTACCGCACCCGCGGGCACCTTCACCGATTCATCAATCATGCCGATGGTCGCACCAACCGCGACAGTCTGACCCTCGTGCGCGGTCGTCTTCAAGCGTCCGGACGCCGTGGCGCGGACCTCGCTGGTCGCCTTTTCGCTTTCCAACTCGGCAACTGGCTCATCGCGACGGATCAACTCACCATCGGCTTTGAGCCAGCGCGCTAGCACTCCCTCGCTGATGGATTCTCCGAATGACGGCACTTTCACTTCAACGGGCATCGGTGGCTCCGGCCGCAGGTATTACTTCGCGGGTTGAGGGCTGGTTTCGCGGGATTTCTCGGTAGCCGGGGGCACGGCCCGCACGAGATACGGCACCAAATCGTTCAGGGCGGCGTCAATCAGCTCCCTTTGCTCACGATCGTGGATGCGATAAGAGCCGGTGGCAGGGCTGGCGGAGGCGTCGCGGCCCACGTATTCCACAGGGCATTTCATCTCACGCAGCCGCGGTTCAACGTATGACCAACCACCCATATTCAACGGCTCTTCCTGCACCCACACCCACTTATGCGCACGACTATATCGTGACAACACCTTGCGAAGTTGTTCGTGCGGGAACGGATGAAATTGCTCGACGCGGATGAGTGCGACATCCTTCGGCAGCGTCTTTGGCTTCTTCTCCTTGGCATCCCACACAAAGTCGTAATACACCTTGCCGCTGCACAGAAACACCCGGCCCACATGATTCGGATCCGCATTGGGATCATCCAACACTTCGTGAAATGCACCCGTAACAAAATCGGAAACCTTCGACTTAACGTGTGGATGCCGCAGAAGACTCTTGGGCGTCATGATGACCAGCGGCTTGCGGAAGTTGCGCTTCATCTGGCGGCGCAACAAGTGGAAATACTGCGCCGGTGTCGTGCAATTGCAAACTTGAATGTTGTCTTCAGCGCACAGTTGCAGGAAGCGTTCCAACCGCGCGGAGGAATGCTCCGGACCCTGACCCTCATAGCCGTGCGGTAGCAGCATCACCAGTCCGCTGGCTCGCTGCCACTTCGATTCGCCGGAGGCGATGTACTGGTCGATCATCACCTGCGCCGAGTTGGCAAAGTCGCCAAACTGCGCTTCCCAGATCACCAGCGTGTTCGGCGCGTCGAGCGAGTAGCCGTATTCAAAGGCCAGCGCCGAGTATTCCGAGAGCGGGCTATCCCAAACTTGCAGTTGCGCCTGCCCCGGCAAGACGTGATTGAGCGGCACGTAGCGCTGGCCCGTGACCGTATCGGCAAAGGTAGTATGTCGCTGACTGAACGTACCTCGACGGGTGTCCTGCCCGGCCAATCGCACTGGAATGCCCTCAAGCAATAGTGAGCCTATGGCCAGATTCTCCGCCAGCCCCCACTCGATGCCCTCGCGATCGCGCACCGCGGCTTGCCATTTTTCGAGCACGCTGGAACGTAGCTTCTCGTGCAAATTGAAGCCATCCGGCACTGCGGTGAATCCTTCGCCGATGGTGCGAAGGGTTTCGTATGGAACGCCGGTTTCGACCGCATCATGCGAGTATGCCAGCGTGAACTTCTGCCAGCGCGGCGCTTCGAACTTGGACATGCCGCGCCGGCGTCGTGGCGAGCGCCGCATGTCTTGCTGGGCGGCATCGAGCTTTTCCTGGAACTCCTGATTAATCTTGGACAATTGCTCGGCACTCAGTGCGCCATCATCCATTAGCTTCTTCGAGTAGATCTTTGACGGCGCGGGCTTGGCTTTGATTCGCTGGTACATCACCGGCTGCGGATACGTCGGTTCGTCGCCCTCGTTGTGGCCATATTTCCGGTAACACACCAAGTCGATAACCACATCGCGGTTGAACGTCTGGCGAAATTCCAGCGCCAACTCGGCGCAAAAGACGACCGCTTCGCCGTCATCGGCGTTGACATGGAAGATCGGCGCATTGATGAGCTTGGCCACGTCGGTGCAGTAGCGCGTTGTGCGCGAATCCGATGGCGATGTCGTGAAGCCGACCTGATTGTTGATGACCACATGCAGTGTGCCACCGGTGGTGTAACCTTCCAAGCCAGCCATATTAAGCGTCTCGGCCACCTGGCCCTGTCCAGGGAATGCTGCATCGCCGTGAATGAGCAGCGGCACACCACGCCGACGCTCCGTGTCGCCGAACATCTCCTGCTTGGCCCGTGTGCGGCCTTCGACGACAGCGTTCACGGATTCCAAGTGGCTCGGGTTTGGTGCCAGCGACAAATGAACCCGCTGACCGCCAATACTCAATGTGTTCGAGAAACCAAGGTGATACTTCACATCGCCGTCACCGTCGCCGCTGTCGTCGGCAAAGTAATCCTCAAACTCGGCGAAGATGCGGTCATACGGCTTGCCAATAACATTGGCCAGCACGTTGAGCCGGCCACGATGAGCCATGCCGACGACGAATTCCTGAATGCCCATACTCGGCGCTTTGCGGACGATGGCATCGAGCAATGGAATAAGCGCCTCGGCACCTTCAAGCGAAAAGCGTTTCTGCCCCTGATAGCGCGATTGCAGGAACTCCTCAAACAGCTCGGCGTACATCAAGTTGCGCAGAATGCGAATCTTCTGCTCGCGTTCAAAACTCGGCTTGCCACGATTCGGCTCGATCCGCTCGCGCAGCCAGCGTTGAATCTTCAAGTCCTGAACGTGCTGAATCTCAAAGCCAATCGTCCGGCAAAATGTCTCCCGACACGCAGTGATGATCTCGCGCAGCGTCGCTTGTTCCAATCCCAGGAGCGCACTGCCGTCAAAGAGTTTGTCGAAGTCGCCGGCGGTCAGACCAAAGAACTGCGGTTCAAGTTGTTCATGTGTTGTCGGCGGTGGACTGAGCGGGTCGAGATCGGCGATGAAGTGGCCAATGTCGCGATGAGCGCGAATCAACCGGACAACGCGGGTTTGCGATTGCGATTCACTACTGTCGCCGGCACTGAGCGAAAAACCCTCGAAGAACGCCTGCCACTGCGCATCGACCGACGCCGGCTCGCGGAGCCAACGCTGATATTGGTCTTCCAGCAAATCCAGATTGGCTCGCGTGGCAAACGTCGGGGAGTTCATCGTGGCCTGCAGAATCCTCGGTGCGATGGCGACGGTGTCTATTGTCGTGTTGCCGGCCCTCCGGGCAAGCGCAGTTGGCCCAAACCCTGACGGTTGTGCGGGTTACGAGGCCTCACCGTCGGCGTGATCGGCGCGACCGGGAAGGCATCGTAATCGACATGCTATGATCGAACTTCCGCCAATCAGGTTAGGCAAATCCCGGTGATTAAGGTAACATGCGGCCGTCATGGACGACACTGCAATCTTGCCGCTGACCGGGCCGACTGACCGCCGGATTGCGCAATTGGAGACGGCTCTCTGTCGCCGGAACGAGCAGCTTGATGAGTTGCAAGCGGCACTGGCCGCCACTCATGCGTCACACGCTTTTCGCTTGGCTCAGTTGATTGCCAAGGTCGCCAACAAAGTCCTGCCACTTCACTCGCGCCGGCGACGAACGACGCGCAACTTAATGCGTTCAGCCATTCGCGGCATTCAGCAACTGACGGGTCGCAACATCGCCAACCTGGCTGACCGCGGCGAAGGCGTCACAGTTGCGTTGGACACCCCGCAATATCAACGCTGGATCAAGAAACATGAACCGTCGCCGCGTGACTTGGCGCGTCAGCGGTCAACAATCTTGGCCCGGCGACCGCTGATCTCCGTGGTTGTCCCGGCTTACAACACGCCGGAACGGTTCTTTACCGAGATGGTGAAATCTGTACGGGCACAAACATACCCACATTGGGAGCTTTGCATTGCCGATGGCGGCTCATCCACTTCGCATCGCATTAGTGAAGACAACCGCATTCGCTTGCAACAACTCGATGACAATCGCGGCATCGCCGGCAACACCAATGCGGCCTTGGCGATGGCCACCGGCGACTATATCGCCTTTCTTGACCATGACGATGTCATGGCGCCATTTGCATTTCACGCTGTGGCCGAGGCCATCAACCGGCATCCCGACGCGGACTTCTTTTACTCCGATGAAGACAAACTGGATGAAGCCGGTCAACGCGTAGACCCCTGTTTCAAGCCAGGTTGGTCGCCCGACCTGCTGCGGCATCACAATTACATCTGCCACCTGGTCGTGTTGAAGCGGTCGCTATTGGAACGACTTGGCGGCATTCGGCCAGGATTTGACGGCGCTCAAGACTACGACTTAGTGCTGCGTGCCAGTGAAACGGCACAGCAAATCGTTCATATACCCCAAGTCCTTTACCATTGGCGGTTACATCCGCAATCCACGGCTCAAAATACGGCGAGCAAACAGTACCTCGTAGATGCCGGCAAGCGTGTACTGGAAGAACATCTACACCGGAGCGGCACGGTTGCGCGCGTGCTGCCGGCGGAACAGCCCGGCGAATATCGCGTCTCGTATCAACTGCCGCGTCAACCGTTGGTCAGTGTGTTGATCCCGAACCGCGATCAACCTGAACTGCTTGGACGTTGCATCGAATCACTGTCGAAGTCCAGCTACGCCAACTACGAGATCTTGATTCTTGAAAACGGTAGCTCTCAAGACGACACACACACTTACTATCGCCAACTCGAACGAGACTTGCGCGTCCGCGTGATGCACTGGACGCGGCCATTCAACTTCGCCGCCATCAACAACTATGGCGCGACCCACGCTCGCGGCGAAGTGTTGTTGTTCCTGAATAACGATGTCGAAGCAATCCATCCCGATTGGCTGGAGGCGATGGTCACGCACGCCATGCGCCCGGAGATTGGCGCGGTCGGAGCCAAACTGCTTTTCGCCGATGGCACGATTCAGCACGCCGGCGTGGTCCTCGGCATGGGCGGCGTGGCCGGGCACGTGCATTCGCGTTTCCCGCGTGAAGCGGATGGTTATCTCGGCCGTTTGCGACAAGTCCAAGATGTGGCCGCTGTCACCGGCGCATGCCTAATGACGCGCCGCGACCTGTTCGAGCGCGTCGGCGGTTTCGACGAACGCTTCGTGCTGGCGTACAACGACGTGGACTATGGCATGAACGTCCGGGCCTTGGGCCTGCGTGTGTTGTGGACGCCGGAAGCGGAGTTGTATCACCTGGAATCGAAAACCCGCGGCTACGAGGACGACCCGGCCAAACAGGAACGATTCCGCCGTGAGTTCGACCTGTTCCGCCGTAAATGGGCCAAAGCACTGGAAGCCGGCGACCCTTACTTCAACCCAAACTTCCGCCTCGACCGGGCGGATTGTGCGCTAAGAGCATAGACATGGACCAAGTCCTCTTCTGGATTCCAATTCGCACCGACTGGACGCCGCAGGGCATTCCTCTTTACGGCTTCGGCGTGATGCTGGTGCTGGCGCTATTCGGTGCCGGTTGGGTAGCCAGCTTGTTAGCCAAACGAGTTAACATCCCCGCCGACAAGATGCAGGATTTGATTTTCTGGGTCTGCCTCATCGGCGTCATTGGCGGCCGGGTACTTTACATTTATTGGTTCAGCTCCTGGGACCAGTTCTTCGTCGTCTGGAACGGCGGCCTCGTGTTTTATGGCGGTGCCATCGGCGGCGCGATCGCCGCGGTGGTCACATATCGCCGCTTGCTCAAGCCGCTCGGTGTATCGGTGTGGACCGTGGCCGATGTATTGGCCCCTGCGACAGTCGTGGGTCTCTGTCTTGGACGAATCGGGTGCTTTCTCAATGGTTGTTGCTGGGGCCACTGTGCGCCACCGGAGGTACCGGCCGTGCACTTTCCGAGCCTTACAGCACCGGCCCGCGATCAGCTCGTAACTAAAGATAATCGGCAAACTCTCACTGGCTTTGCCATGGACGACACGGCCCGCGACAGTCGGACTATTGGCTTGGTTGAATCCGGCTCGCCTGCCGCAACTGCCGGCGTGCAACGCGGCGACATCATCGTCGGCATCAACGGCAACGAGGTCAAAGATTATCGCGAAGTCAGCGAAGCCTTCAGAGACCAGTGGCCGCGCGGCGAAACCGGTTTGTCGATGCGGGTGAAGCGTGGCGATCAGGAAAGCGACCTGCCCAAGTTCAAACCAACGTTGATCGGTTTGTATCCCACGCAAATCTACGAATCAATCAGTGCCGGCCTGTTATTCCTGGCGTTGATGGCGACCTGGCCGATCCGCCGATATGAGGGGCAGTTGCTGGTACTTTTGATGCTGGGCTACGCGGCCCATCGCTTCGTCAACGAATCGCTGCGCGTGGATACGCCACCGTATGCCGGGCTGACGCTCTCGCAGTGGATCAGCGTCGGCATCTTTGCCGGCGGATTGTTCTTGGCCATGGTGCGCAAGATGCAAATCAAGCGGGCCACCACCACCGCGACGTGAGATAACCGATCACGACTCCCAGTGTGTCGATACCCATGTCACGCCAGGAGCCTTCCCGGTACGGCACCAACGTTTGAATCAACTCGGTCAACCCGCCGTGCAGTATTAATGCGAACGCAATGATCGAGCGCTGGCGAAGCGACAGTGGCAACCATCCGGCCGACCCGGCCAGCACCGCAAATGCGCCGACATGCAATAGTTTGCCAACACCGATGCCGCCGACTTGCGATGAAACCACCGGCCCGGGAAACCAGTTGCCCGGCGCGATCAGCAACAACGTCCAGACAACGAACACGGCGAGCCAAAGTTGCCAAGGCAGGCGGCGACGGACGAGAGAGGCAATGTCCATGTCTCTTTGTTATGGAATGCCATGAGTGTGATCGATCCAGGACTTGTCCACGTTCGCTCATCCACACCCTTGTGCAGTTTGCAATTTAGTCAGGAAACAGGTGTTTCACCCGCGTTAGCAGCAACAGGAAAACTGCGATAGTCGAGATGCTGGCGATGAACCACTCGACCTCGATGCCGAACGGATCAGACCGCTTTTGTCTGGTCTTGTCTTGATCGATCCGATCCAGCGCACGATTCAGCAGCCTGTCGGCTCGCTTAATCTCTTCCTTGGATCGACGTGCATTTTTGGCATGGTATTCGTCAATTGCCTCCTGCAACTGATCGAGTTCCGACCATTCCTCGGCCGTGAGGTTGGCACAAGACCGCCGACCAAACTCCGCCAGCCAACCGGGATGTTCGTCGAAACGCCGGCCGATTTCCTCGGCCGTGAATCCGTCATGCCACTGGTGGAGCAACTCAGCCCGTCGCTGATTCGCAGCGCGATAAGTCTCGTCCGTTAACGGGTTCATGGCGGCGCTCCCGTATCACCATTTTCAATCTATCTCACGCCCACTTCCTCGGCCGCATTCGCCGGATGCTTAGCGCTTGGCTCGGGTCACCCCGCCGCCGATGTGTTCAGTGCCACGGCGGCGCGAATGAGGGCCTTGAGCGCCTTTTCATCAATCTTGTCGTCCTCATGGAAATCGATGGCACGCCTGGTGTTGCCTTCGAGGCCGGAGTTGAAGAGGCTTGCAGGGTCCGGAAGCGCGGCGCCCTTGGCGAAGGTCATCTTCACGACATTCTTGTACGTCTCACCGGTGCAGATGATTCCGTCGTGCGACCATACCGGCACCCCTCGCATCGAGTTCGACGGCTTTCTCCATTTCACTTCCTCGACCACTTCAGGGTCGGCCTGCCTGATGAGAATTCGGATCCGAGCGAGCGTCTCGTCGCGCCAATCACTGGGCACCTTGCTTCTCGCATCGATCCGCAGAGAGGCGGAGTCTTTTCCTTCCTTCGAGTCGCTCTTCGTCTTTTTCATGGCAGTTGTCGCTCACTTGAGTATCGCTACCAGACTACTTGTTTTCCTTCACAACATTAATTCGCAACGGCTTGGCTTGGATGCTCTTGTGCACAAATTGGTCTAGCACGTCGCCACCTTCTTTGGCTCCCAGATCTATTGTCACGAAGGCCTGAACGTGCAGGTCGTATTCGCCGGGCAATACCCAATACGAATTGCGGTCTAGTTCGGAGACTAACGAAGCGATGGGAACCGCATGTGATTTGCCGGGCGGCAGAGAAATGTACTTTGGTTTGGGCGTTGGCTCAAGTCCACCTATAGTTTGGTACGGCGATGTCGGATGATTCATCGCGGCCTTGCCGGTTAGGTAACTGTAGGTGCGGATTTCCGGTTCGATCTGCAGCGTTTTGTCGCCGGTGTTTTTGAGCGTCAACACCACCTCGATGTTAGGTGTCTTCGGCAGGTTTCCCAATCGGATCAGCCGGGCAAATTCCGCAGCCGATTTGCCGCCATGATCGAGAGAATAAGTGGCTTGACTTGAAGTGAGGGTCGCTTCCAATGTCACCTGTGACGGCTGCGGTTTGGCTTTTCTTGATGAGTCGGCCGCCAAACGTTCGATGGTCAACACTTGCGTCGAAGGAAACCCGCCGACTGCCAACTG
>JANLTA010000095.1:0-2287 GCA_031362705.1 Gemmataceae bacterium
CACGGTCGTAGCCAGGGGTTTTCAACCCCTGGGAGACGCCACACCCCTTTTTCTCCACCGCCCGGAGGGCGGACGCAACCCGATCATTTGAAAACGTCACCTTCATCGAAGTCGATACCATGCAGTCGAAGCAACTCCGACACTTCCGAGCGATAATCCTGACGCTTGTGGTGTTCCTTTTGATTGGCGATGTAGGCTTCGACGGCGGGCACCACGGACTTACTGACGGTGAAACCTGCAAAGCCCTCCTGCCAGGAAAAATGGCTGGGTTGCGGCAATGACTCGTTAACCCATTTGGACGACCGGCCTTTGATGTGTTGCAGCATTTCGGAATGCGAAAGGTCTGCCCGATAGCGAATCAAGAGGTGAACGTGGTCGGGCATCCCATTGATTGCCATAAGCGTGCAGCGCAGGTCGCGCGTGATGCCACCAATGAAGGGGTAGAGACGTTGTTCCAAATCCGGCGTAATGGCATTGACGCGGTGCTTGGTGCTGAACACGGCGTGATCGAAGTTCTGAGTGAAGGTACTTGGCATGTCAATGACCTCGTCCGCCCTCCGGGCGGAAACAAATTGGGCCGTTTCTTCCAGGGGTTTGAAACCCCTGGCTACGGACATGCGCCCTCCGTGCGAAAAAAGAGCGTGCGTGATTCTGTAAACATATTTTGATTTTAGAAGCCGATCACGGCAGAGCGAACGCCGGGAGCGCTCCCCACGGCCCGGTGTGAGCACGCGAGCGAGAATCTGTTAGCTATTTGTTTATTGCGGCAAGTTCGTGGCAGGTGCAAGCCTCGTCATGCTCACGCCGAGCCGTGGGCATGCCACCCGTCGACCCCTTTTTACAGCGACTTTGCGGTCGCAAACGGGTGCACTGATTTCGCTAGCGCTCTTTCGTGACCCCCTTGGCGTAGGATTCACCCCAATCGCCCATTGCCATGAGAACGGATTTCAAGCTCACGCCGAGTGGAGTCAAAGAGTACTCCACCTTTGGCGGCACTTCTCGATAAACTTTCCGCCGGAGAAGGCGGTCTGCCTCCATTTCTCGCAGCTGCTTTGTGAGTGTCCGATGCGAGATTCCGGGCAAGGCGCGATGCAGTTCGCCGAACCGCATAATCCCTTCGAGTAGACGGTGTATAACCAGCACCTTCCAGCGCCCGTTGATTACGGCGAGCGTCGTTTCGACCGGACAGGAAACCGATTTCTTGTTCTTAGTCATGTGGAGCAGTATCCTTTGGGATAGTATGTTACGAAAATGTGCATACTTGACGATGTTGACATAATGCGGCTAATAGTACCGAGAGTCAAGACTTGGCGGCTGTCGCCCGGCTGCTGTTCTGAAAGTCGGTAGATTGAGCTACGTCGTGTCTGCCTCGCGGCGCGGCCGCGCGCGTCCCATCAAACAATCAAAAGGAGAGAAATATGGCCGGAACAAACAAGTGGATGATCGACCCGAACGATGCCGTCCTGCTGCTGGTTGACCACCAGAGTGGGCTGTTCCAACTGGTCCGCGACATCGACCAACCAACCCTGCGCGCCCACGTCTGCGCGCTCGCGAAGGTGGCCCGGCTGGCTAAGATCCCGACCTTCACCACGGCCTCGGTTCCCGACGGGCCGAACGGCCCGCTCATCCCCGAGATCCATGAGTACAACCCCGAGGCGGTCTACATCCCGCGGACCGGCCAGATCAACGCCTGGGACAACCCGGCGTGGGTGAAGGCCATCGAAGGGACGAAACGCAAGACGCTTCTTATCGCGGGCACGCTCACGAGCGTCTGCATGGCATTCCCCACGTTGAGCGCTCTCGTCGCCGGGTACAAGGTCTTCTGTATCGTCGATGCTTCCGGCAATTGGTCCAAGATGGCGACCGACCTGACGGTCGCCCGCATCGCCCAGGCTGGTGCGATGCCGATCGACACGTATGCCGTCCTCGCCGAACTCATGAGCACCTGGAACCGGCCCGACGCGATGGAGTTCGCGGGGGTCATGGTCGACCACATCGTTCCGCCATACCGGGCATTGATGGAAAGCTACGAGAAGGCACAGAGTGTGCAAAAGGTCGGGCACGAAACCAAGTTGGACCGCCTGGAAGCAGCCCAGACAAAGAAGTGATCGAGGACTCTCCGTCATCCTTAGTAAGGAATTCGAAAGCATGTCACATTCTAATCGCAGCGTGAAGCATCCATCCATGAAGACGATTCGTCGAGTCGTGCGTGATGTTCGTCCCCACTGGGTCGGAGACGGTTTTCCCGTCCGCAGCCTATTTTCGTACGCGGAGGGAAACGTCTTCG
>JANLTA010000096.1:0-12069 GCA_031362705.1 Gemmataceae bacterium
CCCGCCGCCAAAACCGCTCCAATTCCGGATCCCGCCGCCGCGCCCGCTGTCCCATGGTGCCAACCCTCAGTGTGTTGGCCTCCAAGTTAATCATTTAGCCGGCGCGAATGCCAGACGCCGATTCAGCGGACGCTTACGAAACTCACGCTGTAGGAACATGCGTCATACGATCTCGCAGACCTTTCCAAGCGCCAACTAACCGCATGTAGAGTGCGAACGGACCTGATAAATACTTATGCCGCGGTTTTAGTTCGGCATGTAGTTCACGGACAACGGCCGGCCAATTCGATGCGTTGGCTGTGTTGATTGAAACCGAGATGGACACACTCAGCATCCGCGTCGAATGCCACCAACCGCCAGGGATAAAAATGAACTCGCCAGCATCCAAGTCACACGTCATTGCCGTTGCTTTGGCAAAGAGTGGATGTTTTTCAAGATCGGGGTTTTCAATATTCGCGACTTGTGACAGGCACTTGTTTGCGGGATCGGCGTACATTAGGCTCGACTGTTCCGGTGGATACACCCAGAATCGCTTACGTCCGTAGAGCTGAAAACTAAACGAGTGATACATGAAGTCGTAATGCAGTTTAGCGCATTTGGATGCGGTGCCGCCGATGAACACACCAGCTCGATGATGATCAGCTATCCGCGCACCGACTTTTCCCGGGAGAAATTTCTGACCAAGCCAGTTTGGCGCGAGATGAACGGGCAGGGGGTAAACGTCATTAAGCAGTTCCGGAAAGTTCTCGTCAATGAAAAGGTGGAACAAATACGGCGCCGGTTTTTCCGGCGTTGAAGCTTCTACGAGATCAATGTACTCCGCGAGTCGGTATTCGCGGTCAATGCGCACGATCTTGTCGCCAAAACGCTCCTTGAAGAATTTGGGCGTCCAATTACCGTTGGCTTGCCAGTGTTTCAATCCGTTGGTGATCACTATGGGTCGGTGCGGACGAAGGTAGTCGCGCACGAACTCCCGGTATTCAAGGTTGTCCCGTCGCTCGATGATTGAAGAGTTTGCAGCGTTCATTGTCGCACTCATTCGGGAAACCTCAGTGACTAGCTAAGGGTTGCTTCCGAAAGTAACCATGCGAATACGGCCCTGCGTACAGCATCGTTACCGCTTCGGCTTTGTCGGCAAAAAAACCATCGCATGCTGCTTTCACAGCGGGATAGAGATTCCAAAAGTCGCTTGCAATGACTTCCGATGGAAGCGTGTACTTCTGTCGCGGATAAGCATCCGGATCGCAGTAATCCGCCACCACACAAATCGCACTCGGAGTCATTCGTGCGTAAAGGCTTTTCAGACAAGTGGCGACCGTGTCACGGTGTTCGGAAAAGGGCTGTCGCCAGCCCACATCGAGATGCGCAAAGGCAATCTGTTCAGGCAACCGCGATGGCAGCGTGTCCTGAATGAGACCCGCGTGGATAACAGGCGGCTCCAAGTCTAGCGCACGGAAGTTCTTTTGCACTTCATCGGCACTGGACGCCATGAATGCGTCGTACACGTGAAGCTGTCGAGATGAGTCTTGGGCACGGATTAACTTTTGCAATAAGACTGCAGTACTGCCGCGGTGGCAGCCGATTTCAACGAAATCTCCTGGGACTCGCCACCGTAGCATTTCGCCGGCCAGATGATAGAGATTGATTCGTTGCTCGACGCTGGTCTGCTCGCCAGTTGCTTGCCACGGCACCAGCCTGGCCTTGAACCGCAATTTGGACAATACGGCGTTGGCCCACCGTACCTTTGTTGATTGCGGCCGATTCCAATCAAAATACTGCGTGATGAAGACGTTATCCATAATTGCAAGCCTAGTACAGGAAATTGGCCCGGGCAGTCCGGCTGAAAGCATCGGAAGCCCCCGGGCCACGATTGCTATCGGTTACTTCTTCATCATGCTGATCATTTCGCGGCACGCCTTCGCGCAGTCACGACATGATTTGGCACATTCGGCCATGTGCTTGTCCGCAGGAAACTTTTCGCAGGCCGAGCCGCATTCGTCGCAACACTTCGCGCAACATTCGCAGGCTGCCGGGCTGAACGGACTCATGCGGGCACAAAGCGTCGCTGACAGTTTGCAGCACTCGGCGCAGTCGGCACAGGTCTGGACGGTTTTGGCGTGTTCCTTTTTTCCATTCTCCAGCATGTGGCGACAGTGCGTGAAGCACATATCGCACTGGAGTTGGCAGTCAGCACAGACCTTAGCGCACTTCATGAAGTGTGCTCCGTGTTCCTTCTCGTGATCCAATCGGACAGTGGTCGTACTACCTGCGACGACGGCGGTAAGAGCCGCCAGAGTCGTTAACACGGCCAGAAGAGTCCTGCACATAGTCATGATCAATGCTCCCGATGAATGTTCCTCGAATTCCAGCCTGTCCGGAACTCGTTCTTCAGAAGACCGAGGGAAAGATACCGCCAATCGGATGGCTCTTGTGGCATCCTTTCCTCGAAACCCGGCAATCGATTACAGTTGTCGCTCAGACAAGTTGCGTCGGCCACCGTTAGGTTTTTCAAGCAACGCATCGTTTTCTTCCGACTCCGCGTAGATCAGTTCCTTGATTCCTTGGCATCAGTTAATTCGGACGACGAATGGCACCACTCGTACCTGCCCGGCACGCTTGAACTGTCCCCAACCCTTATACAGGCCAGGCGCGGGGAAGATCGCCTGAAACGTAACAACATTGCGGCCGGTTGCTGCGGTGGCGTCACTTGGATGGGCGTGGACGTATTGTTTTGCATCCGCGCTGACGATAACGAGATGGCCCATCGCGGCCATGTACTGCTCTAAGTCAGTCACGGGCTGTCCGGCTTCGTCCGTCAATTCGAAACGTATGCTCGCTTCGGTACCGATCCTGGCATTCTCAACGGAGACCTTTGCGAGCATGCCGTCGGCTTTTACTGTGCCCGGAACATTCGACGCCAAAACTGGTGCCGGAGGTGCTTCGCCCGTAATGGTGACCGCGGCAATCGCCGTCGATGTCGCTTGACCGAGCGGCTGATAGTCAGCAAACAAGTGATAGCTGCCTCCCGATGGGAATGTATAACGCGCTGAGAGACCGCCCGACGAATCCAGCTCGGGATGCAAGTGAGCAAAGGAATCCAGTCCGGCACGAATAATGATCAGGTGTACCTTCGCGTCGTGAATGATTGCGAAGTCTTTCACCGGTTTGCCGGTGGCATCAGGAATGGTTAAGCGCAGCGTGGCCAGTGCTTTCGCCGGCGTCGGCGTTGGGTCCACCTCCACTTTCATCGCTGCGTGTTGCATCTTATGCGTGTTTCCATGGGCCGAATGGCCGTTTTGCGCCGGCTCGGCCTTGATATGTTGATGCGGTGGAACCGCCGGCTTGGAGCCGCACCCCGCTAGACTGCAAATAACCGACACAAACAGGAAGCGTTTCATGGCTGAACCTCATTAGGAGCGAATCATTTCCTCAGGTCGCGGGCATTGTGCACAGTCATAGACCCATCGCCTTAACGCCAGCGCGCATTGACTTCGGCCCTGACGCATCACGTCTCCCTATTTGGTTCCGGCAGACTGCTGTTTTTTCTTTGCTTTCAACTCTTCGAGCGTGGCCAGGGTTTTGTCGGGGTCGGCCTCCGCCTTTTTCTTGCAGCCTTTACAGCACACGAAAACAGGTTGCTCCTTGAGCATGACCTTGATGGGGGCTCCCATCGAACCGAGCCGCTCATCCGTCATGACCACGCACCACTCCTGAGCGTCTACCAAAGTCCGATCATCGGGACTGAGTTTGGCCCGCTCGTCGGCGACATCATCCTGAACGGGCACCGTGGCGGTTTTGACGGGTGCCGTGGTGGTTACGGGGGCCACCGGCTTCATTGCATCGCGGCAACCGACAAGCACAGTGGTCAGTGCAAGGGTTGACGCAAAGCACAGATGGCGCAAGATTGGATTTCGCATGAGACTTTCTCCTTTAAGACTTATTTTTTTCGGTAGGATTCCGGGTCCTTGATATCGTCGGGATTTTCTTTGGCTAACGAGACGAACTCGTCCACGCACGGCGGGCAGCAGAATTCGTAGTTCTTGCCTCCAATGATCCAGCTACATTTCGGGTTCGCTTTGGTCATAGTTACAGGGCAGATCTTGTCGCCGGATTTGGGCTTCAGATCGTGCTGTGCCTTGAACCCCTTGAACTTCTCGGAAACGGTAACGCTTCCGTTCGCCTTAATGTCGGCCTCGGTGTACTTGCCACCGGGGGTCAAGTAGAGCATTCGTTCGGCCTCATCGGCCACCTTCGTAGGCATGCCGTGATCTTCTGCTGTGTCGGGCACTGACTTGAACGCGACGCGAAACCGCTCGCCTTTGATGGAAACGCTCGGAATCGTGATTTCCAGCTTCTTACCTACAAGCTCTTTTGGTAAGTCCCCGAGGAAAAGACTTGTCATGTTCGGTTTGTCGCCTTGCTGAGGCTCCGGACGCAGAGCAAAAGGGACGGCTTCCGCGTCACCCTCAACTTTGGCGTAGCCGGTCAATGGTTGGGCCTCGATTTCCTGCACCTTGGTTTCGTCGTTACCGAGCATGTATAGTCGAAGCACTCCCCCCTTCGCAAAGACAGCTTCGGCGTGATAGTTGTCCTGACCGATTTCGACGATGATGCCGCCGTGGGCGCTCGGCTTATGTCCATGCTTGTCGTCGGTCGCTCCCTTTACCACCAAGTTGGGTGCTGTCTTCGCCTCGGGAGCGGGTAGTTTGTTTCCTGAGCAGCCGATCGCTCCGACTAGTGGCGCGACAAAAAGGAAGCTGATTAGTCTTATCCGATTGCAGTTCATGACACATCCT
The DNA here is from genome assembly GCA_031362705.1 of Gemmataceae bacterium. Taxonomy (GTDB): domain Bacteria; phylum Planctomycetota; class Planctomycetia; order Gemmatales; family Gemmataceae; genus JAIBBI01. The sequence continues at coordinate 4,797 of JANLTA010000096.1, forward strand.
CCTGAGTAAAAACACGAGATTCCTTGCGTTGACAGATTCTTATCCCCGTACCTCGGACAAGGGTCAAGCCCCGATCGTTCGGGCAATGCACAACGCGATTGAGATTTCACGGAGTCAAACGTACGCGCGATAACGGCGTGAAACGCAAAAGACTAGTCCGGGTATGGTTGTTATTGAGATGACAGTGATTGCGAAAACCGATGCGGCTCTCCATCACTGGCAAAAGCGTAAAGGCTAACAGCGCAGGCAGTGAAACGTGTTCAGCAACACGTCCGTTGTTAGGAAGGGGGCAAGTGATTGCTCCTGGTCCGACCGATGAATCGGCAAAGAGTAGACGATTGTAAATTGTGGCGAGAGAAAGTCGGCCAATTCGAACCCGCCGCCGCGAACCGTTTCTCCGATTCGCATCAATTCACTTCCTGCCGAGGCAGGTCGAACGTTATCTTTCGACCGCTTGCACGGGCAGTCGTGAGGCGGGCACGATTCGTCAGATCGATCTTTGGACTCAACGATTTGATGAATGCCTGAATCGGCACCGCTTGAATTGCCGCAACACGTCTTGCGCGGTTTCGGCTCTATCGCCTTACACGAACACTTCGACGTTTGCTCGCCACGACCAAGACCGGCCTGGAGCGTACAGCAACAAATGCCAGGTCCCAGAAGGCTGTAAACGAAGAACCAGATCGTTAGCAAGACGCGACTCATTGCCGATATCTTATGCAGCTAGTTGATTTGAGGGAACGGCAACCCACAAAGTCGGAGCTTGGTCGTGACCGACTTCGTCGGTTATTTAAGCCAGTTTGGGCATTAATGCGCCACAATGAGAAGGTACGACCGAAAACAAATTGGCCCGTGAAAGGTAAACTCTCACGGGCCACGCCAATCAGGTTGGCCTACTTAGCACTGCAGCACGAATTGCAACAGGCGTTGCAGTCAGCGCACATTGGACAGTTGCCGCTAGCGCATCCAGGGCATGCACCGCATCCGTGTTCGATGCAGATCGGGCAGCAGTCGCACCCACCTTGGCGAACCGCCTTCGCGGTTCCGCCCAAAGCGTAGAACGAAACGCCGAGGACTGCGATAGCAGAAAGCAGAAGTGTTCGGACCATGATAAAAGCTCCTTTGAACGTGTAAGAATCACATCAATGATGCACCATGCACCATTGAATTGAGGCGATTTGTGTCGGCTGGGAGCGTTATCAACACAGCAAAAAGCAGCGCAGACTGAGACGCGTTTTCAAGTCTAAACATCTAGGACAATGGTACAAACACGGGGCGGTACCGTCGTACTTGTAAAGGGCAATTGGGGACCAATCAGCGAAGACATCAAGCAAGCAGTCAGGCTGGTCAACAGTCGGCTTTGTTTCGATCAAAGCCGCTACCGGCCTATTCATGAAACAATTAACACATTTCGATTGTTTCTGGGGGACGGGTACCGATTTGCGTGGGCAACAATCGCAGCAACATGAGCCGACTTCAGTGGTCGCACAACAGGTAGGGCCAGAAGCTCGCACCATGCGACAACAGCACAACCACGGCCCGGAAATGTTCGTGAGAACAAGCGTCAGGGTTAGAATTGCTCGGCACATCTGCCGTCATTATAACCAGCGGACAAGTTTTGGCCTAGATGAATAGGCTCGCCCCGGTTCTGCTCATGACCGGACTGACCAGCACGCCCGGTTCTACAGCCTCTTTGTGTTGCTCATAATGGCTCGCCGTTTTACCGTTGAACTCGACCGGCCACAGGTTGGCTGGACCGGTCGTTTCTTTGTTCGAGCCGAACTATCACTCCTTGAACTCGCCCTGTGATGGCTTGCCCTCAATCTCGCCGAGTACGGTTCCATCAAAGTCGGCGATATTACCGAGGCCGGGGTCTGTGCCCACGAATTTCGTCGACTTACCGTCCTTTTCGTCCTTCGGCAGCATCTTGATCGTCATGGGCGCGACGACTTTGCCATCTTTGGTCTTCGTTTCCTTCGTCGTCAATGTCAGTTCCTTGCAAACGACAGGCGTGGCCGTCTTCTCGTCGGCGCCAAGGACGATGATCGTGCATTCCTTTTTGTCGTGATCGACGGTGAACTCCGCGTGGTGCTTGCCGAGGTCGAAAGTTACGCCACCGTTAGGGCCTTTGCCGTGGGCGTGCCCGGCCTCTTTCTTGCCGCTGTCTTTCTTGCCTTCCACTTTCGGGGTTTTGGTCGGCTCTCCGCAGCCGGTAAACGCAATGGCAGCCGCGAGTAGCGCGGCAGTCAGGGTCTTTGCAGTCGTCATCGAATCGGTCCTTTCAGAATGGAACAAGGGTCGAACGTTTCTATCCCTCACGCCGACCGCAATTGGTCGGCTTCGGAATGCACATCGCGGGCCAGCCGTTCGGCATCGCGGCCCGAGAATCTCCAAAACAGGCCGGGGTGAATCAGGAACTCGCAAAACGTGGACGTGATGAGTCCGCCCAGGATCACTGTCGCCACCGGATAGAGGATTTCCAAGCCTGGTTTGCGACCGCCCACAACGAGTGGGATCAGGGCGATGCCGGCCGTCAGTGCCGTCATCAGTACGGGAGCAAGTCTTTCCAAGCTGCCACGCAAGATAGTATCTTGCGAAAACGTCTGGCCTTCTTCTTTCATGAGATGGAAGTAATGGGTCACGAGTAGAATGCCGTTGCGGACGGCGATGCCTCCCAGCGACACGAAGCCAACAAGACTCGCGACCGTCAACGTTTGCCGGCTGATGACCAGTGCCAACACTCCTCCGAGGAACGCCGTCGGAATGGCATTGAGAATTTGTAGCGTAATTCGCATGGACGGATACAGCGTCATCAAGACGAGGAAGACGCCCGCGAGTGACACGCCGGCCAATACGGAAATTAGCCGTGTCGCCGACCGTTGCGATTCGAACTGACCGCCGAACTCGACAAAATAACCGGTCGGCAACTTGACTTGCGTGCGCACCCGTCGCTCGATTTGCGTCACAACACTTTCTAAGTCGCTGCCCTCGACGTTGCAACGGATGGTCTGTCGGCGACGGACGTTTTCACGGCTGACCAAATTTGGCCCGCTGGCCGTCTCCGGGAAGTCGGCCACTTCGCGCAATCGAATCTGGCCGCGATTGCCCGGAAGGTCCAGCCGCAGTTCCCCCAACTGATCCGCATCGGAGCGGAATGGTTCTTTGAGTTTGACCACGAGATCGAAGCGCCGCTGACCTTCGATCACTATCGAAACGGCCTCGCCCTTGAGCGCGGTCTGCACGAACTCGGCAACGTACGCCCGGCTGACGCCATAAAACGCCAGATCGTCGGGCCGCAGCACGACGTGTAACTCGTCCACTCGTTCCTGCGGGTCAATGATCGGCGTAGTGACGCCCGGCACGGTCGCCATCGTGTCGCGAACTTGTCCGGACAATTCGCGGAGCTTATCGAGATCGTCGCCAAACAGCTTGACCGCGATCTGGGCGTTGACGCCTGAGAGCATGTGGCTGATCAAGTGCGATAGCGGTTGCTCGGCTTCGATCTCCACGCCGGGCACGTTGGTCCGCAAGTCGGCCAGAAGGGATTTCAAAAACTCATCGCGGCGGTAGTGGGCTTGCGGATTCATCGTCAGGATGTACTCGCCCCGGCTAACCGGTTCGGCATGTTCGTCAAGCTCGGCTCGGCCCGTACGTCGGGAAAAGTGCAGGATCACGCCGTCCGGGTTATCAGTGGATTTTCGTAGTAACTTCAGCCGGCCATCAACCAGCCCGGCGATTTCGTTCGATGCGGCCAGAGACGAGCCGCCGGGTAAGCTGACGTTGATCTGGACCGAACCTTCATCAAACTTCGGCAGGAAGTCTGCGCCGAGCTGCGTCAGTTGCCAGACGGCGACGCCCGCCAGCAGCCAAGTGACTGATAGTAAAATGACCGCGTAACGCATACTGAAGCGAATGAGAAATGCAGCCGCCCATTTGAGGCCACGAAGGAGCATGCCATCGTCGTGGGCATCGGCGGCCTTCGTCCCAGCCAGCAGATAGTACGACAGCACGGGTGTAACCGTCAGCGAAACGAGGAGCGAGGCCAGGATCGACACGACATAAGCGATGCCCAGCGGCACAAACAACCGGCCTTCCACTCCCGAGAGGGCGAACAACGGCATGAAGGCCAATACTACGACGGCCGTACCGAACACGATTGCTGACCGCACTTCCCGGCTGGCTTCGTACACCACGACGATCGACGGTTTGGGCACCGCAGCCACTGCGTTTTCGCCGAGCCGGCGGTAAATGTTCTCGACATCCACGATGGCATCGTCGACCAGTTCGCCGATGGCGACGGCAATGCCGCCGAGCGTCATCACGTTGATTGACAACTCGGTTCCGGTCAACATCCCGATCAGCCGGAAAGTCAGGGTCGTCAACACGAGCGAGAGCGGAATTGCCGTGAGAGTAATGACCGTGGTCCGCAGATTGAGCAGGAACAAAAACAACACAATAACCACCAACCCCGAACCGATTAGCAGCGCCTCTTCCACGTAGTAAACGCCGCGGTCGATAAAGCTCTTGAGTTGAAAAAGCTCAGTATTGACATCAATGTCGGCCGGCATGCTGACTTGGGCTTCACGGAGGGCCTGCTTGACGGCTTCGGTCAATCGCCGCGTGTCGGAGTGCGGCTGTTTCACGATGGTGAGGATGACACCAGGCTGGCCATCGATGCCGGCGTCGCCACGCTTGGGGGCTGGCCCTTCCTCGATGCGAGCGACATGCCCGAGCAGGACGGTTCGATCAGCATTAACCTTGACCGGCACTTTTCGCAGATCGTCGATGACTTGTTCGGGGATCGGGCCAAGCCGGGCGATGACCCGCACCGGGCGCTCGGTTGGACCGTCTTCGAGGAAGCCGCCGCTGGCGTTGATATTATTTGCCCGGATGGCTTCCTCGACCTGCTGCAGCGATACGTCGAACTCTTGCAACTTGTCGGGGTCAACCAGCACCTGGTACTGCTTCTTGTCGCCGCCCATGACGATCACTTCGGCCACGCCGGGGATTTGCAGTAGCCGTGGCCGGATGACCCAATCGACGAGAGACCGCAACTCCATGCGGGCCTGCAACTCGGTCTTGCCGCGTCGAGTCGGTCCGTCGGGGCACCACGCCATGCCGACGTGCATGATCTGGCCCATGATCGACGCCGGTGGCGTCATCTGCGGTCGAATGCCGGGCGGCAACGTCACGCTCCCCAGACGCTCCGACACGACTTGTCGCGCATAACGGTTGTCTATCTTCCAGCCGAACTCGATGTAGATGACATTCATGCCCTGGCTGGACTGGCTGCGCACGGCTTCCACGCCAGCCGACCCGAGCAACGCCGTTTCGATCGGCTGCGTGACTTGCGTCTCAATTTCTTCCGGCGACAGTCCAGGGCATTCCGTCAGAATGACGACACGCGGACGGTCGAGGTCCGGAAACACATCAATCGGCAGCGTGGTTGTCAGGTAGCCGCCGTACACGAGGACAATCACGCTGGCGGCAAGCACAAGCGTTCGCTTTGTCAGCGAGAAGCGAATCAGTGCGTTGAGCATGGCGATCTCCCTTATTCCGGTTCGCCGTTTTTGTGCAGGCTGCCGTCGGCGTGAATGTGGTAGCCTTGCGGTGCCCCGCTCGACTGCGACTTCGTCATCCGGTTCAACTGTGCGGCGGCGAGCTGCACGACGAACGAGCCGGGAACCAGCGTGCCGTCGTTCGCCAGTACGGCCTCCCGGCGGTTCAGTATGAGTAGCCGCACAGGCTTCCGTTCGAACGTATTGACGTTTTGCGTGAAGACATATGCCTCCGGCCCGTCACGAGTCACTGCGGCAGCCGGCAAGACGAAGACATTGTCGAGCCGCTCGACGCGAACTTCAATTCGCACCCTCTGGCCAGGCCGGAAGCGCCAGAGCAACTGTGTTCGACCGTCGCGTTCGACGACGCGCGACTGGTTCTCCAGCGGCATCTGGAAGGCGAAGGTGCGGTTGACCGGGTCAATCGTGTTAGCCATGTAACGGATCACGTACGGCTGAGAAAGCGCGGGCCAGTCGTTCTTTCCATCGTCCAGGAAATCGACTTCAACGGGCCAGCCAGCCTGCACGCTGCGTTCGAGCAGCGGTGTTTCATCGCGAAACGCCCGGCCCTCTATTGCCAGCGACTGATGATTGGACAACAAGCACAGCGTTTGACCAGCCTGAACTTGCTGACCAAGGTCAACCTTGAGTTCTTGCATTTCGAATGTTGGCAACTCGTCGATCTTTGTTGATGTCGCGGCTTCGGTCAGCGGCTTCTGATTCGCCCCCGGCTGGGGCACCACGACCGAGATTTCACTGACGAATTCACCCTTCACCACCGATTCAAGATGGGCCGGCGTCAGGCCGCGCGTAAGCAACTCTTGTCGGTACGCTTTGACCGTGGCTTCAAGTCGGGCGATTTGGCCATCCAGCTCAATCATGCGACTTTCCGGCACCGCGCCCGCGGCAGCTTGCAGCCGCACTCGTTGGCCCTGGGCCAACTTGATGTCCTGGCCAGCTTTGAATAGCTCGCTCTGTGCCAAATATAGAGTTTCATTCAACAGCTTCAGTGTGAACATCGTCGCGCCGGGTCGAACGGTGTCGCCGGGGACGTGATGCACGCGGGTGATGACACCCGTCACCGGCGCGACCAAATTTCGGTCGCTTTGGCCGGGCCGATCAATGACCATTCCCGGCACGGTGATCGTTTTCCAAAACGTCGTCGTTTGGACCGGCTTGGCAACGAGACTTAGGTTCTTGATGGCCTGGTCAGCGAGCAGTATTTTGCTCGTCGCCGAGACGGCACTCTCCGCGAGAGCGACGTTTGCAGCGCCGGTATCGCCGCGTTGCACAATCGGCAACCATCGTTCGCGGGTGAAGTAACCAGCAGCGGCCACGCCGATGATCAACGCCAGGGCGAATGGGACTTTCAGCAATTGAAATAACCGCATTTGCACACCTTCTTCCGTTGGCCTATCCGGCGGATCGCCGTATCGGTCCGCTGGCGACATAGGGCTTGAGTTCTTGCAAACAGGTAAAGGTCAGTAGTCGGCAAGACGTCCGGCGTTCCGGACGACTCGTCAAAACGCGCGCAACGGCGGCTAAATCAGCAAGGTGAGATGGCGGATGTAGACGGGCCGTAGGTTGGAGTGAACTTCGGACGGAGGTCGCAGAAGCGGATAGCGCTCGATTGCACCTAGTTGAAGACTCGGGATAGTTTCAGTCGCCAATTCCCCGGAAACACTGCGAACGTCGTCAACAGACTGGCTGCGGGC
>JANLTA010000117.1:0-3652 GCA_031362705.1 Gemmataceae bacterium
CAACAATCCCTCCGAGTGAGATGGAGGGCTAGATGGGAAGGATCTCGAACAATCCCCTCGAGTGAGAGAGGGGCTTCCGCGGAAGGATCCGGCATAGCGCCCCTCGGTTGAGAGAGGGGGATCGTAAGCGGATGGATCCGGAACTTGACCTAATCGCCCCGCCCGCATCACCTTTCCTGCGCGCTTGTGTATCCCTGCGCGCACAAATTCAACCAAGCGAGGCATGGAGCGTCGAGGGACGTATCTCCGCTAACGCAGGCGATTGAAAACGGCACTGGTCTCATCGGATGCAATGCCGGCAGAAACGAACTGACAAGCAAGGCTCCAGTTACGGAGGTTCATAACGATGGTGATTGCCAAAACAGATCATGTCCGGTCACCGCCGACCCGGCCCATGTCGTCACGGCCGCAGTCGCAGCAATCGGCACGGAATCTTGCCGTTGAAGAAGGGCAGCGATTCCAGCGGTTCGATGCCAAGTTCGCGAGCGAGGTTCTCGTTGCCGGTGAAGACCCAAACGTCCCAACCGACACAGCGCTCGCGAAACACGGTGCCCATTTGGCGATAGTAGCCGCGAAGGTCATCTTCTTCGCCGATGCGCTCGCCGTAGGGCGGGTTGCAGATCACCATTCCTGGCGTGGATGGCGGTTTCCAATCGTGGAGTTGCGCGACACTCCATGCGATGACGTTGCCCACGCCGGCAGCTTTGGCATTGGAGGTGGCAAACTCAATCGCATCGCGCCGTTGGTCGGACCCGAGGATCGGCGCGGGCAGCGTTTTCTTGACACGGGTTCGCAACTCGTCACGCATGTTGGCAAACAGGCCGACATCGTAATCGAGCCAACCCATGAAGCCGAAGTGCTTGCGGGTCAGACCCGGCGGCCGATTCATGGCAATCCACGCGGCTTCGATGCACAGGGTGCCGCCGCCGCACATCGGGTCGGCAAACGGGCGATCGCCACGCCAACCGGTGCGCAGAATCAAACCGGCCGCCAACGCTTCATTGATGGGCGCGATGGTTTGAATGGGCCGATAGCCGCGTTTGTGCAGCGAGTCGCCGCTGCTGTCGAGGCTCAGCACGGCATGGTTCTTGTAGATGTGGAGGTTGAGGCCAACCATCGGCCGCTCGGGGTCCACGCTGGGGCGCAGTCCGCATTGCTCGCGGAACTGATCGCAAATGGCATCCTTGACCTTGCGGGCGGCATATTGGGAGTGGGTGATCTGCGAATCGCGCACGTTGCAATCGACGGCCAAGGTATGGTCGGGTGTCATATACTCCGACCAATTCACGGTTTGCACGGCTTCGTAAAGGTCGTCGGGCGAACGCACCTCGGCATTCAGCAGCGGTTGCAATACACGGACAGCAGTGCGCAAGCTAAGATTGGCTCGATACAACAACGCTCGGTCGCCACGAAAGGCGACACCGCCGCGACCGGGTTCGATATCGGCGGCACGAAGAGCGGCGAGTTCCTCGACCATCAACGATTCGAGGCCACGAGCGCAGGTGGCAAAGTAGGAGTGCAACACGGCTTAGCCCAGGAGCGACGACGGGTATCTTAGGGAACCCTTCACGACCGCATGGAACACCTTCTTTTTCACCTGGTTATCGAAGCGATCCAGGCCATCGACCGCAAGATGCAGCGGCCCCTGCACAAGGCCGTGCCCGAGCTGGCGGAGCTGCGCGCCAACCCGGCCGAGTTTCTGCGGCGAACACCCGTAACGTTCGGCCCACGCAAGCGGCGTGTGCTGGCGACAGTCATTGGATTCTTGATCGGCAGTGTTGTCGTCGCATTGTTGCTCTGGGCCTTCACGAAGATGCCCAAAGCCAAGGAGGTGGACCCCTGGCGAGTCGTTGGCGTGATTGTCAGCTTTGTCGTGGTCGGCTTTGTGTCGCGATCGGTGGCATTGCGTCTCCTGCACGGCGGCTCAGTGACACTGCGATTGCAAGGCGCGGAGTTCACGCAAGACGACACGTCACTATTTCTGCCGTGGGACTTGCTCCACACGGCCGGCGCGTTATTCGAAGCCGATCACAAGAGTGTCGTCCTGCCGATCAACCCGACCATTCCAGTGGCCTTAGGCAACGAAGAGGGCCGCGTGCAGGCGGTGATGCCCAATGAGCTGGATACGCCGTTCGCGCAATTCGGCGACGGACAAGTCGCGCTTAAGGATCTTTACGACGTTCGCCTATCCGAGTTGGGTGCATTGTTGTTTGACTTGGGTCTACGACTGGGCGTGCCGCGCAATGCGATGGAACAGGCTTGGGCCGAAGTGCCTCCGCTCGCTGTGCCCGATGACAAAGGCTGGCTGCGCATTCATCTCACGCAATTGCCATTCCCGCCTTTGTGTGCCGGTTGCAGCGAATACACGCCGGAAACGATGAACATTAACATCGCGGTCCAGAACCGAACCATGAGTCTGGCCCTCCCTTTCTGTCGAACCTGTGCGGCCGCGAAGAAACGCAGTCGATTGATCGCGTTCTCCATCGGTGCCGTCATAGGATTGGTGGCGGGCATCCTGGTGCCGGTGGCGGTATTGCCATTTGCCCAACGCCGGCCGATGCTGGCGGTGATACTTGGCTTGGCCACGGCAGTTTGCGTGGGCGTCACGGCAATCTTGATCGCCGCCCTTGTGGTTCGCGATCGATCCATGCCGGTGCGGTGGAAAGAGTATCAGCCCGATAAGGCGACGGTGAAATTGAGATTTCGGAGGCCAGACAAGTCGGCCGGCCTAATGGAGGCCCTGGGAATACCCGTGGAGCATAGCCGCCCAGCCAGGCAACGCTAAAAACTAGGAGAACCAAACAGCCGTGGTGGCGGAATGGCAGACGCTGGGGACTTAAAATCCCCTGAGGGTAACCTCGTGCGGGTTCGAGTCCCGCTCACGGCAATCACGAAATCCTCACGCGGGCGGCCTCTTGTACTTGACCCCGCTCGCCATAATCTAATCTTCTACCGCTTTGGCCATAACGGCGGGCTAGGCCTCGGATGGCCGCTTTTTCAGGAATACTCAAGTATGTCAACGGTTAACGCAACTACGCCACCAGCCGGTGCGCTGCTTCAATCCTCGCCGAACGCGTCGCAATACAGTTACGACCAAGTTCTTTACCCTAACGACCCCTTTCCGCAGACGCACCCGGACCGGATCGCGACCATCGCGACGCTGTTCGGAATGAATGTGACTCCGGTCACGAATTGTCGCGTGCTGGAACTCGGCCACGGCCGCGGGGCCAACATCATCGGCATGGCCTCGTCCTTGCCGAATAGCTCATTCGTCGGCGTCGAATTGTCCAAGCGACAAAACGATGAGGCTTTACAACACGCCTATGCCGCTGGCTTGAAGAACGTAGAACTCAAGAACATGTCCATCGCCGATGTGGACGACTCATTCGGCGAGTTCGACTACATTGTCGCCCACGGCGTTTTCTCCTGGGTTCCGCCTGAAATTCAGCACAAGATTTTCGAAGTGTGCGGCAAGCGCCTCAAGCCAAACGGCGTGGCATACATCAGCTACAACACGTATCCCGGCTGGCACATGCGTGGCATGATCCGCGATATGATGAACATCCACGCCAGCCCATTTAAGGACCCCATTCAGCGGATTCAGCAGGCCCGTGCTTTGCTGGACTTCCTCGCCAAGCAAAGCAAACAGGAA
>JANLTA010000170.1:0-5075 GCA_031362705.1 Gemmataceae bacterium
GCGGCGAGAGCTTCCTTCAGATTAGCGCCGAAGCTCGGCAATGGGAGTATCGCTTCCGCTATCCGTCGCCCAAGCATCTGGAAGAATGGAAGGCGAATCCCACGGCTGCAAAAGATGACTTCGCCAAGCGTTTGCCCGAACGAATCGATGATGTCCATGTCGGCAACGATGTCCACGTGTGGAAGGGCCAGAAAGTGCTGCTGCACTTCAAGACCCGCGATGTGGGCCACAGCCTATTTTTCCCGCAATTGCGTCTGAAGCAGGATGCACTACCCGGCAAGACGATTCCGGTGTGGTTTGAAGCAACCATGGCCAACACGAAAAAAGTTGGCGACGCGTGGAAGATCGGCATACCCGAAGGCTCGGATAAGTACGACATCGACTACGACTTTGACCTTGTTTGCACGCAATACTGCGGCACGCGGCATTCGCTGATGCGCGGCAAGTTGTATGTGCATGCGACTGAAGCCGACTTTGTCGATTGGTTGAAACACGCCCAGGCAGTAAGCGATAGCCGCGGCGGCAACCCCGGCGATGTTGCATTGTCGCCTTGAGTAGGGTGGGTCTCGAAGACTCGGCCCACCCTACAAGAAATTGAAGACGCCCACGTTGAGGATTGATGCATGAGCGACACGCATACCCACGAACAGAGTTTCGTGAGCAAATATATCTTCTCGCAAGATCACAAGATCATCGGGATCCAGTTCCTGTTCACGTCGATCATCTTCCTGTTCCTCGGCGGCTTGCTGGCTCTCGCGGTGCGGACGCAACTGGGTTGGCCGGATGGTAACATCCCGATCATCGGTAAATGGCTCTTTGCCGGTTCAGCGGGCGGGAAGATGTCGCCGGACTTTTACAACATGGCGTTCACCATGCATGCCACAGTGATGATCTTTTTTGTCATCATCCCGTGGCTGACCGGCGCGTTCGGCAACTTCACGATTCCGCTGATGATCGGCGCGCCCGACATGGCGTTTCCCAAGCTGAACATGATGAGTTATTGGTTCATGTGGCCGGCGTTCATCTTGATGCTGATGAGCTTCTTCGTTCACGGCGGCGCGGCATCTTCCGGCTGGACGAGTTACCCGACGATTTCGTCAATTATGATGCCAGCCGGCCAAGGTACCGACTCCCCGGCATCAATGGGTTCTGGCATGGGCCAGATCATGTGGCTGGTGTCGCTGACCTTTGTCGGCGTGTCGTCGATGATGGGTTCGGTGAACTACATCACGACCATCATCAATATGCGTGCCCCCGGCATGACGCTCTTCCGCATGCCGATGACGGTGTGGGCCATGTTCATCACGGCAATCCTGCAAGCGATGGCGTTACCCGTATTGACCGTTGCTCTCGTGTTCCAAACGCTCGACAAGACCGTTGGCACAACGTTCTTCTTGTCGCCGGCCGGCGCGACGTTCGGCAACTTGTCCACAGGGCCGGGCGGCGGGCAGGCGATTCTCTGGCAACACTTGTTCTGGTTTTATTCGCACCCGGCTGTGTACATCATGATCCTGCCGGCGATGGGTATGGTGTCAGACATCCTGTCTACATTCGCCCGCAAACCGCTGTTCGGCTACAAGCCGATGGTGCTGGCCGTGGCCGGAATCGCGGGGTTGGGCTTCATCGTGTGGGGCCACCATATGTTCCAAAGCGGCATGGACCCGCGTCTCGGCACAGGCTTCATGCTGGCAACAATCTTGATCGCATTGCCGAGTGCCGTGAAGGTCTTTAACTGGCTCGGCACGACTTGGAACGCCAACATCCACTTCACGACGCCGATGTTGAACGCGCTGGCATTCGTCGCCATGTTCGTGATCGGCGGCCTGTCCGGCATCTTCATGGCGGCCACGCCGGTGGATATGTACTTCCACAACACTTATTTCATCGTCGCCCACATTCACTACGTGTTGTTCATGTCCAGTGTCTTCGGCTTGTTTGCGGGCGTGTACTACTGGTACCCGAAGATGTTTGGCCGGCTGATGAGCGAGCCGTGGGGCAAGGTCCACTTCTTCCTGACATTCATCTCGTCGAATTGCACGTTCTACCCCATGCACTTGGTCGGATTGGCCGGGCAACCCCGACGTTATGCAGTACCGGTGGAAGCGCCGAGCTTTGCTCACTTGCAAGGCCTAAACACTTGGATCAGCATTTGGGCCATCATCATGGGCGTGTCGCAACTGGTATTCGCCGCCAACTTCGTGCTGAGCCTATTCGGCGGCAAGAGGGCGTCGCGCAATCCCTGGAAAGCAAACACACTGGAATGGGGCACGCCCTCTCCTCCAGGTCACGGCAACTTCGAGGCGACGCCGATCGTCGTGCGCGGACCATACGAATACAGCGGCCCCGACTGCGCCCCCGGCGAAGATTGGGCACCGCAAGCGCCAAACTTGGTCGTGCCCGAAGGCGTGCCCGTCCGCGTGCATTCCTAACCGAGAGATCATGCCGAGTCGTTGGCTACGAATCTGGGCAAACTTCACCGTCGCGGGCACCGTTGTGTTGCTCGCGCTGGGGGCGGTCGTGTCCAGTTTTCGCTTCGGCATGGAAGACCAGATTTGGCCGACCGCGCCATGGCATCTCGCGCTCATCAACTGGAGCGAGCCGAGCCGCGGCTTCCTGATCGAGCACGCTCATCGCCTTGCCGGTTGGTCAATGGGCGGCATCATGGCGGTTTTGGCATTCGGCTTATGGTGGACCGAGTCAATTCCGAAGTTACGTTGGGGCGGACTCGCGGCGCTACTGGGTTTGACCGCCGCCTACCTTTACCTTCACCGTGACCTGATCCAACAAACCAAAACCCTGGCCCCTGGCTTGCCGCTTAGCGCGTCAATCATGTCCAGCAGCCTGCTCGTCCTCGCGCTGGCCGGCGTCCTGTTCGCTGCCGTTGCAACAGCATACCGTCAGTCTCTGGGGTGGGGCCTGCGACTGCTGGCGGTAGCGTTATTAATCTGCGTCATGATTCAAGGGTTGCTTGGCGGCCTGCGCGTGCATCTCGACTTGATGCTTGGCAAGAGTCTCTCTGTGATCCACGCATCGTTTTCACAAGTGGTGTTTGGTCTCACGGTGATCATAGCACTGTTATGTCAGCGTGATACGAATCGCCGGATTGCCAGCGTCGCATCAGGTACTCGTGCTTGGTCGCTGACGGCGATTGCCGCGATCTATGCACAAATCGTCGCTGGTGCCGTGCTTCGGCATACGGCTTCACCCTTGGGGCCACGGTTACACTTGCTTTTGGCGTTCGTTGGCGTCGTCGCCATTGTCATCACTTGCGCTCAACTCTGGCGAGCCAACAATGCTCGCGGGTGGGTCGTTACCTCGTTAGCAATTGTCGTGGGACAGCTATTGCTCGGCGTGGAATCATGGCTCGTTCGTTTTGCTGACGGCCTGACCAACAGCGAATTCCGACGCATTACCGAAAACGACGCAATTCTCCGAACCGGTCACGCGCTCATCGGCTACTTGCTGTTCGCCATCACGCTTGTTCTTGCCGTGAAGGCGCATCGCGCTACGTTAACCAGGCGAGTGGACACCGGTATTTTGGAGGCCGTCGCATGAGCGTGGCGACCTCGCTAATGTCACATGCAATGCCTCTGACGCGATCCCAATCGCGCGTGTCCGACTATCTGCAGTTGGCCCGGCCACGCGTCGCCGTCATGGTGTTGCTGACAGTGCTGCTCGGCGGATGGCTCGCCGCCATCGGCGCGGCACCGGCCGATCGGCTCTTTCATGCTGTGCTAAGTACGGCGTTGGTGACTGCGTCAGCCAGTGCATTGAACCAATACCTGGAACGTGACTCCGACGCGCGGATGCGCCGGACGATGAATCGGCCGTTGCCCGCTGGCCGAATGGCACCCGCCGAGGTCTTGGCCATTGGCATATTCCTCGGCGTGGTCGGCATGGCGTATCAGATGATCGCGTTGCCGCCGGCCGCTGTCGCGGTGACGGCGTTTACTTTGATCTCTTATGTCGCGGTCTATACACCCGCGAAGACACGAACCACGCTCAACACGTTGATCGGCGCGGTTCCCGGTGCGATGCCGCCGGTGATCGGCTGGACGGCAGTGCGGGGGCAGATTGATGCGGGGGCCATCGCGTTATTCTTGGTGTTGTTCTTCTGGCAGGTGCCGCACTTCCTGGCCATCGCCTGGATGTATCGCGATGAATATGGGCGTGCCGGACACAAGATGCTGCCCGTGGATGATGACACCGGCGCGATGACCTCGCGGCAAATGCTAGTGTACCTGGCGGCACTCGTGCCCGCGAGTTTGTTTGCCGGGCAAGCGCTCGGAGCGGGTTGGGTATTTGCCGTTGGTGCGGTAATACTAGCGCTTTACTACTTGGCCCCGATCCTTGTGTTTCGTCGCCAGCCGGGCTACGCACCAGCCAAGACTGTACTGAAGGCATCGCTGGTCTACTTGCCCGGTTTGCTGGGGTTACTCCTGGCCGCTAAGTATCTGCCGAACTTGTGACCCTGAAGGGGATGCGATAATGTCCGCGGTTCATCACGACGAAGCCCCAGCCCTGCACATGGGTTTGCCGCTGCCCAACGGCAAGCTGGCAATATGGCTCACGCCCACTGGCATTGCCAGCATGAGAAACACGATTGCAGAACCATAGAAGACCCCCCTCAGGATCGCGGGCATGCCATGGAATCTGTCATGAATGGCGCGCATGCCAGGCAGGGCGAGAAGATGATAGACAACGATGAAGACCGCGCCGAGAAGCGCATGCAATGCGAGCCAGGGCTCGATCCGGGGCCAACCCGCGCCTCCCGTCCTCACAAGTCCGGCCGCATACTCAGCGGCCGCCCCCATCCCGGGCGACCTGAACGGAAGCAAGGCGAAGAGGAAGAAAAGCTGCGTTGCGGTCCACGCGATCACCGCGTAGCCAACCGATCTCCGCAGCGTCACGAAACTGCGATCCCGACGGCACCAGCGCGTATAGCGCTCATCCCAGCGCCGATGCACCACCATGCCGATGCCATGCAGAAGCCCCCAGAGCAGAAAGGTCGCCGCGGCCCCGTGCCAAAGGCCGGACGCAAGAAAAACCACGAGCAGGCTCAGATCCAATCGACC
>JANLTA010000688.1:0-3603 GCA_031362705.1 Gemmataceae bacterium
AATCGTTCGTCACCGTGTGGGATGAATGTCATGGATAACGCAAAAGGGACGATGGCACAGCAAGTCGCCTGCGCGGCAAGTGACTTCGAGCGGCAGCGCACCGGCCAACCACCAAAATCCGTAACCGTTGTCTTAAGCGAGGAGACGATGGTTATCACACTGCACGGTGTACTATCGCCAGCCGAAAAGGCCCTTGCACAGACCGCGGCAGGTTCCCAGCAGATTCAAGAATATCACCGCCAACTGTTCGCCTCATCCGCGGATTCGTTGCGACAAGAGATCAAAAGGATCACCGGCGTCGATGTCCGCGAAGCCACGGCGGAAGTGGAATCGACGACCGGTACCGTCGTGCAAGTCTTCACCACCGGCACGATGGTGCAGGTGTTCTTACTCGCTCACGGGGTCCCAGCAGAGTCTTGGAGCGGAAGTAAGCCATGCAGCCAATCCCAGACCACAGGATAACATCATGAAGATAAAAACCTGTAACGACGCAGCGATCGAGGCAGATCGATTGCTGATTGCCTCAAAAGTACTCCCGCGTCTTCTCCGTATTTTGGTCGTGGACGATGACGCCGACACGACGGACAGCTTGACCATGATCCTGCGCCTCTGGGGGCATGATGTCCGGTCGGCGTACAACGGCGAAACGGCTCTCCGATTGGCAGCGACCGTCGAACCTGATGTCGTGTTGCTGGATGTCGCGATGCCGACGATGACCGGCTACGAAGTCGCGCACCGCTTAAAGCGAAGTCTGGTCTGTAAGCAATCTCGCCTGATTGCCGTGTCCGGTTACGTGGATGAAGCCCATCAATCACGCTGCCGCGAAGCCGGCTTCCACGAATTTCTGCCCAAGCCATTGGAATTTGCGAACCTCAAGCGGATGCTGCTGGCCGAAAGTCAACGCAGGTCACGAAGGTGTGAGCCTTTGACGACGGAGCCGGTCACGATGGCGAATCGCGATCATCCGAGTGACCTTCCGGCCGGTGCTGTGCCGTACTGGCACAATAATCGCATACTTATGTGTCCGCTCAATAGCGTTGGTGCCACGGCAGGCTGAAAACAAAACGCGGCGAGCCGCTGTTGATGGAGTAACAAATTGACTCTTAACCTTGACCTTTGAAAGGGGTCTGCCATGGGTTTGATTCTGCTGATCGTATTGGTCTTACTGCTCATCGGGGCCGTGCCGCGCTGGGGTCACAGTGCCAACTGGGGCTACGGACCAAGTGGTGGCATCGGGCTGCTGCTGGTCATCGTGTTGGTGCTGGTGCTACTAGGCCACATCCCACGCAGTTTCTAAGCACATGCATCGAATCGCCCTGCCATTGTTGAACGAAGCTCGTTCAGAAGGGTATTGATGAGACGATTTCTAACGGTAGTGTTCGTCCTACTGATCTGCGTCGCCGGGCTTGGCTACTACCGCGGCTGGTTCGACGTATCTACCGCCGGCTCGGGCGCGCAGCGTAGCATTACGTTCACCGTGGACCAGGATAAGATCAAGGCCGACGAACAACGGGCACGCGAGCAATTGCCCAAGATGGGAACCACGACGCCGGCTGAGCCGAAAAAGGATTGACAGTTTTCCAGCATCGGGTTTCCCAACTTAGGAGCATACAGATGACGCTTTTGCTGCCAGTAGCGGCTGACGGAGGATCCGACGAAACACTGGAGACTGATGCGCGGCCGCCTCTAGGTTCGAACGAGATGATCGATCAGAGACTGCGCGAACGGCTCGGCGGAACGCCGTTGCCCGGCAGCCAGGTGAATGCCACGTTTCATGGCCGCCCCCCCCACGCCGCGGAAGGCCGGGGTGGGACCTCTGACTAACTCCAATGCCAGCGATCAAACTCGCACGGTTTGGCAACGACGCATCGTAAATAATCGCCAGTCATGGATTCCCATCGCGGGGAGACGGAGACTCGAATATGTTGATTCTCACGAGGAAATGTCAGGAAATGGTCGTTATCGGCGGAGCAAAAGGCTTTAGCCCGATGGTTACCGTCACGGTTCTCGAAATCAAAGGGCAAACCGTGCGGTTGGGTTTCGCAGCTGAGGCGACCATTCCAGTCCACCGCTGGGAAATATGGCAACAGCTGCAGGCTGGCCCGCCCACCGTCGCTGCTGCAATCGCGCATTGATGGCCCAGCCCGGATGAGATGTAAACGAGCCACATTGCGTAGCGCGCATCAATTGTAGCTGTCAGCATTTCTCACTTTCCACGTTGCACGTATAACATTTCTCCAGCCCCGACGTTTGAGCTTTGTCATGCAGCTTGGTTTCGTCAGCGCGATCTTAGCCGATCAGTCATTGGATCAGGTATTCGCGTTCGCGAAGGAAACCGGGTACGACTGCGTTGAGTTGATGTGCTGGCCCGTAGGCAAAGCTGAGCGGCGATATGCCGGCGTGACGCATCTTGATTGTGCGGGTTTTAATGCCGACGCCGCGAAGCGCACGCAGGATTTGGCCGCCAACTACAGCATCGCGATTAGTGGGTTGGGTTATTATCCGAACGTACTTGATCCAGATACGGCAGCTGCCGCCAAGTGTGTCGCTCACGTCGAGAAAGTGATTTTGGCGGCCGACAAACTTGGTGTTCGCCGAGCCAACACGTTCATCGGCCGAGACTGGACCAAATCCGTTGTCGACAACTGGCCGCGCATGCTGGCCACCTGGAAGCCGCTGGCCAAGCTTGCCGAAGACCACGGCGTTCGCATCGGCATCGAGAATTGCCCGATGCTGTTCGGCAACGATGAATGGCCCGGCGGCAAGAACCTGGCGACCAGCCCGGCCATCTGGCGACGCCTCTTCGACGAGCTTGGCCCACATGTTGGCCTAAATTACGACCCGTCGCACATGGTTTGGCAACACATGGATTACATCAAACCAATCCGCGACTTCGCCGATCGCTTATTCCATATTCACGCGAAGGATGTCCGCATCGACCGCCACAAGCTCGACGAAGTCGGCATTCTCGCTCACCCGAATCAATATCACACACCCAAACTGCCCGGCCTCGGCGACGTGAACTGGGGCGCGTTTTTCTCCGCCCTTACCGATGCCCACTACACTGGCCCGGTGTGCGTCGAAGTCGAGGATCGTGCCTACGAAGGCCCACTCGAACGCCGGCACGCCTCGCTGCGACAGAGCCTAACTTTCCTTCGCAACTTCATCCCGAAACCCTGACACGGAATCAAAAGCGATGCGCTACGAAGACCTCGCCAAGATGATCGACCATTCGATCCTGCAACCGAACTCGACGCGCGATGACTTCGAGATCGGTTGCCAACTCGCGCTGGCTTATGATGTCGCCAGTGTGTGCATCGTGCCGCACTATCTCAAACGCTGTGCGGCCATTCTGAACGGCAGCACTGTGAAGGCCAGTACCGTTATTGGTTTCCCGCACGGCGGCCACCACACGACCATCAAAGCCGCCGAGGCACGGCAAGCTATCATCGACGGCGGTGAAGAGTTGGACATGGTCGTAAATATCTCGCGCGTGCTCAGCGGCGACTGGACTTACGTCCGCGACGACATTGCCACCGTCATCGACACCGCTCACGCTGCCGGTGCCAAAGTGAAAGTCATCTTCGAGAACTGTTATCTCAA
>JANLTA010000270.1:0-9424 GCA_031362705.1 Gemmataceae bacterium
TATTGCTACCGATTCGGCTGGTGGCGAGAGTCGGCCGCCCTGCATTCCAGAGTTTGCTTAATCAAGTCAGCGTCATTGATTATCACCCAATCGTTGTTCCGTCGCCGCAATCAGGTTGATTCCGTTTGCTTTCCTTCGGCGTCGGCGTGCACCACGTTGACCGCGATCCATCGCGGGCGGGTTGCGACAGGATGGGAGCATTGTTTCGTCGTGTGGCGAGTGGCGAGTGGCTGGCATACGGTCGCGAAGTTGCGGATGGCGCACCAGAACATACTGCGGGAAAATACCAGTCGTCGCTCTCGTGCATTGCGTCCACCACCAAGAGACACAATCGCCGACACGGTCGTGGTCAGCGGCCGACACGGAGAAATCGTCGTCGGGTCTTTACCGCGGCCGGCGTTCGTCCGGTCTTGGCAGCGGCTGCGGCATTCGACAATTGACTCACGATCCGGTCTTCGGCTTTTGTCCAAAGTCGATTGGGATTGTTCATCATTTCGATCCCCAGTCTCTCACGTTTGTGGAGGATGGCGCTGCGAGTGCGTCCCAGCCGAACGGCCAATTCACTATCCGGCATTGTGCCGAGGAGGCGCAGTTCCTTTTTCGTCCAGAAGTTCTTGAAAGCGATCCCTAACTTCTGCCTACGCCAACGGATTTGAGTGGGCGGCCGACCGGTTTTTGCCGCAGCCGCTTGAACAGACATTTTCATGACCGCGGCATCCTCGGCCTTGGTCCACGGCAAGTTTTGTCCACCGACGCGGCGGATTCCCAATATCACTCGTTTGCGAGCTACGGATTCCTTGGTCCGACCGACCCGCGCCGCGACTTGGGCGTCCGACAACTTTCCCATGAGGGCGATTTCTTTTTTTGTCCATTGCTGTCCCGCCTCGCCCTGAATGCCGAGGGCCACGCGGCGCATGTATACGGCTAACAGTGTCCTATCGGTCTTTGCAACTACGTCTGCCGCGGCCAGCCTACGCACGAGTTTGTCCTCGGCCTTTGTCCAAGGCCTTCTTTGTGTACTGAACTTCTCAAGGCTGAGCGACTCTCTTTTTCCCCGCACCGCGCTGACCGGGCGACCAAACCGGGCAGCCAGTGATTCATCTGACGCCGTGCCGAGGAGTTTGACCTCACTCGGCTTCCACCACGCCGTCGCACCCATGCCGAATCGGTGGCGTCTCCCCATCACTGCGGCAAGACTTCGACCCGTCTTGATGACGGCGGCACTGGCTGATTCCTTTCGCACAATGGCGTCTTCCCGTTTCGTCCACCGGCGAATACTTCCACCGAAGCGCTCGATCCCTCGAAGGTTGCGTATTGACTGAACAGTGCTGTACGAACGGCCTATGCGTTTCGCGATTTTTTTGTCCGACGCAGTGCCCAGCAACGCGATTTCTTGATTCGTCCACAGATGAAAATCATCAGTGGCATGCTTCCGGGCACGATTGGCTGCCAACACGCAATTGAGTTTCACGCGACAAGAGCCAGGGTTATTTCGGCGGGTGACTGCCAGGGAACGTCGCCACCTTTTCACCAAGTCGTAGTTGACTCCCCACCAGTACGCGACCGCGACGCCAGCTTCCGATTTGACAGCCCGCGCGAGCTCATCATCAACGAGCAATCCTGGGGGGCCGCCCACATGCAGTCGATGACACCGGGGCCAGGTTATCGGTGCGTCCGACCATGTTGTAATCACGACATCGCCGTCGCGGTAATAGCAGGTTGCGCGTTGGCCGCGACGCAATTTCGGGGCACGATAAGGCCCAAAAAGAAGTGCTTCGTTTTCGGTAGGCCGGCGCATCGTCCCGCGCTCCCGATTTATACGGTGCTCACAACTTTATTATTCCGACTGACGTGTCCGATGGCTATCGATTTTCGGCAGTTCAAGCGACTGAAGCTTGAACAAGCCGCTGCAGCTGACCGCGGCGGTAGATAGGTTACCCATTGTTGAATGTCTCACCGCCCGCCGCTGCTGAGCTGGGTTGTTCGGCGGGACGGTTCAACAACTCAACAATGAGGTGGCGAATGCGCAATACTTTACTGGCCCTGTCCGTGGCTTTTTTCGTGTCACGGCCCTTCTTCGGCGTCCGACCGAAATCGGCAATGACGGGGCTCGACGTTTACACAGACGCCGCTCATTGGCTCTGCGGCATGTTATTCATGGCGGCGATTTTACCGAACCCGCCCGGCGGGAAGCGCTGGCCGTATTGGGCAGCGCTGGGAGCACTCGCCGGCATGGAATTGGCCGCCTTCTTCGCCAAGGGTGGGATGAACTGATGTCAAATCTTGAATCGGGCAGGCAACGACGTCGCATGGCGGGCGAATTGAATCCCTCCCCTAACCCCTCCCTGCGAGGGAGGGGAATTGGAAAGAGGGCATCGGCCGGTGGCCATGTTTCTCTGCTGTGTGGAGCAAGTCAGCGGTAGTCATTGGTCAGCGGCCAATCGTTGTTCCATTGCTGCAATCAGGTTGATTCCGTTTGCATTCCTTCGGCGTCGGCATGCACCACGTTGACCGCGAGCCAGCACGGCCGGGTTGCTTCATGATGGGAGCATTGTTTCGTCGTGTGGCGAGTGGCTTCGGCGGGGGTGAACCCCGCGACTTGTTGGGTAAACTCATGCCGCAATGGGTTTGATTCTTTTTGCTTTCGTTTGGTTCTCAGGCTCCCGCTCGCATTGCAATAGCAACTTCGCCATTGCCTGCGGCAAGCCGGCATGATAATGTCGGCTTGGGGGATTTTGTAGATTTTCTGGATTTCCATTTGACACTTCAAAAGACTCGACCTACGTTTGTGGCGTGCAAGGGACGACGCGACGAGCAGCAACGGACGGCCAAGCAAATCGCTGAGTGACTGGCACGAAAACAAACGGTACTGGCATTCGACGCGCCAATGTCCCAAGCGGCTTCCCCGGCCGCGGGCGCGGGTTCCCGACCTCGGCACTTCCCCGTCACGCCGCAGGTTGCCGGCTCGGTCTTTAAGACTGTAGCTTCGGCACCACCCACTAACGCCAGTGGTTACAGGCCACAACAACCCCCGCCATTACGGAGTCGCACATGATGCGCCATCCTCTGGCAGCGACCATTCGTTTTCTTAAAGCGGAAGACGGACCGACTGCGGTTGAATATGCGGTAATGCTGGCCATGATCATCCTCGCGGTGATCGGCACAGTGCAAGCCGTGGGGACTGCAACCAATTCAACTTTTGCCAACGGTCAGCTCAATAGCACTTTGAGCGGATCGTGACCGACTGACCTTATGACCAACGCGGTGAGCCACACAGGTGATCCGCATTTTTCATCACCACCACCTGGGAGAAGGCTATGAAGAAGTTCATCGAGTTTCTGAAAAAGGAAGATGGCCCGACCGCGGTTGAATACGCCGTCATGTTGGCCCTCATCATCGTCGTCTGCTTGACCACGATCGCGGCCGTCGGCACCAACGCCAACACCACGTTCAACAGCGTCAGCACCAAGCTCGCCGCGAGCTGATCAACAATATGGATGCTGGCCCCGTCCACGACGGGGCCGGCGTCCGTGTTTCCTCGAATTCCAACGACTTACCGGGAGAGAGATATGAAGCGAGTCATCGAGTTCCTGAAAAAGGAAGACGGCCCGACAGCAGTTGAATACGCCGTGATGTTGGCCCTCATCATCGTTGTCTGTTTGACCACGATTGCTGCGGTTGGTACCAACGCCAACGTGACCTTCGATAGCGTCAGCACCAAGCTGGCCGCATCCTGATCCGAACACAGTCGCGACCGCGAGGCATCGTCCCGCGATCACGCTCAACGAGCCGCGGCAACTCACGGATATTCCGTCTTCTGACGGCGTATCCGTGAGTTCCGTGGCGACGCTTGTGCGCTATACCGGCCCCGCGGCCACCACGATAACCACTGGCACCCCAACCCAAGGCACCCCGAGAGACACCCTGTCATGGCGACACAAATTTCCGCTGCGCCTAGCGCCGCGGCTGACGACTTGGGCCTCGACCGCGAATTCGTGATGTCGATGGCCCGTGTACCCTTTATCGCGGCCGGCTTTACCGTGTTCGCGCTCCTCACTCATCGCATCAATCCGTACATCCCCGTGGCATTGCTCTGCCTCGGCATGATCGTCGCGGCCGTGATCGATGGCGTGAAATTCAAAGTACCCAATTGGCTCACCCTGCCGCTCGTACTCAGCGGCTGGGGCATCGGCCTACTGCACGATTTCGGCGTCGCTTGCGGGCCTGGCCCGATCGGCGCTGCATTCCGTGAAGGTTCCGCTTCGCTCGGCGGCGGCATCTCCGCGTCATTACTCTGCACGGCCATCGGCTTTGCCATGCTCTTCCCGGCGCTGTTCATCGGCGGCATGGGACAGGGCGACGTGAAGATGCAGATGGGTTTCGGCGCATGGGTCGGCGCGATCTACGGCGGACATGAAGGAGCTTGGACAACCATTCTCGCGGTGTGCTGCGGCATGATCGTCGGCGGCATCATCGCCGCCATCATGATGCTTACCCGCGGCGAGTTGCACAAGAACTCCAAGAACTTCCAGGAAATCATGACGGACTTCAAGGTCCTGGCACTGGCCGGACCCAAATACGCCTCGGCACGAGCCAAGTCTCGTCGCCCGGGCTGGCACCGGTTGCCTTACGGCATTCCGCTGTGCATCGGCTTCGTGGGGTACTTGGTCTATTTGTACACCACGGTTTGATTGACGCTTGGCCCGCGCAGCCTGCGCAGGGCACCTATTGTCTCAGGATTGTCTCCCGCATTGTGAGAAAGATCGGCTCGATCAGGCAGATCGGGAAAGCTGGCAGCTTCGCTAGAATCGGAAAAGTTGAAGCGAGCATAGCCAAGCGGTCGATTTCAGAGTTCGAGGGACGATCCACCCGGCGGAATGGTCAATGGTCAGTGGCCAATGACTAATCCAACCGGTTGGACCAGCCGAAGGCCGGCTGGCGATTGCAATACTGGCTAGTGGCCACTGACCATTGGCTGCACCCGAGGTCGGCACCATGAAATCCAAGTCCCTCATTCTGATGCTCGTAGCTATGGGCTGCGGGTTGATCGCGGCGTACACGACCGCGAAGCTCACGGCCAAAGGCGTCGATGAGACTGAAAAAGTCCTCGTCGCCACTGCGGAAATCAAAGTCGGAACCGTGCTCAAAGAGCCGGAGAAGTTGTTTGTCGAGATCGACTATAAGAAGGGCACCGCCCCGAATTCAGTCTCGGATCTCGAACGCATGAAAGACAAGGTCGTGACCCGCACGGTGCGGCCCGGCCAGTTCCTGGTCGTGGACGACCTCAGCTCGAACTTCGGCATTAGCCCGCCGAAGGGTACGAAAGGAATGTCGATCAAGGTCACGCCCGATTCCGCCGTTGCCGGCTTTATCATGCCGGGTTCGCGGGTCGATGTGATGGCCACGATCATTGAGAACAACAATCAGAAGCCGAAGGTCATGACCGTGTTGCAGAACCAGGAGGTTCTGGCGGTGGATCGAATCTCGGTCCGTCCGGACGGTCAATCGGCTGTGGAAGCAATCAACACGGTGACGCTGGCCGTCACCCCGCAGAACGCGCAGAAGCTGGAGTTGGCCGTGCGGTTGTCGGGCGGCGTGGTTCGCCTGTTGCTCCGCGACCAGAACGACACGACGATCACGCGGATTAACACGCGGGAAAGTCTGGCGGACTCCGGCAATGAGTTTGGGGCTATTGAAAACACAACGGTCATCCGAGCCTTGGCGGCTCGTGACGACTTCAAGCCCGGTACGGTGATCGATGACCCGGAAAAGTTCTTCACGCCTGTGATCGTGGCGGCTATTCCGGCCAGCGGCTTCCTGGAATCGGACTTGGCGAAGCTCAAGGGCATGACGACCCGGGTCGCGCTGTTCAAGGACGGCGTGGTCACGTCGAAACACTTCGACGAAAAGGAAGTTGCCAGCGTTGGAATTGCGACGGTGCCCGCTGTGAAAGAACCCGTGCGGCACGTTCTGTTCATTCAGAACGGCGGCAAGGAACCGCAGATGGTGGTGTATGTGGACGGCGTGGCGGTCGGCAGCGATCAACCCGCCAAGCCAGCGCCGACACCGGCACCGAAGACGGACAAGAAAGATGAGCCTAAGGGTGACCAACCCGAAGGCAAAGTCGATAGCCCGGAAAAGAGTGAATCGCCCGGCAAGGCGACGAACTGATTGTAGACCACGGATGGGCGCATTCCCTGGCCGCAAGCCCGGGAAGCGCGTTGGACGGGTGCCGCGGGGGTGGTCTTCATGGACGGGCCATCCCCGACACCCCGTTTCAGGAATGATGCTGGCCGGCCCAGGCCGCTTCGATCGAACCGCGGGATGTAATTCCGCTTCACGTGAGGGAGAGGTGTAAGGATGCACCGGACGCGACATATTCTTCGACTCGGCGCCTGGGGCCTGCTTACCGCTGGTCTGGCTGCCGGGTTCTCCACGGCTCAGGTGGCAGAAGCGCCACCGGCCGTCACCAATCAAAAAACATCGACAACGGATAAAGCCGTCATCGTCGCCATCAACGGCACGACGACGCTGTCCATGTCCACCAAAAAGGCGCTGCGCACCGCCTACAACGAGAAGGAAGCTGTTGCCCGCGTGCAGCAGATTGCTTCCGACCCGAAAGCGGTGCTGATCATCGGCTTGCAAGCCGGCAGCACCAAGGTCAAACTGACCGACACCGACGGCGCGGAAGAGAACTTCGACGTTCTCGTCCAGCTCGACATTGATGCTGTCAAGAGCGTCATTCGCATGACGTTTCCCACGGCCAATGTCATTCCCATCGCCGCCGGCAACAGCACCATCGTGTTGACGGGCAACGTTTCTCACCCGGAAGATATCGAACCGATCCTTCGCGTGGCTCGTGGTGTGCTTGTCACCCAGGGCCAGGGCACGACGGAAGTTTATAACGCCATGTCAGTCGGCGGTGTTCGCCAGGTGCAACTCGATGTGACGCTAGCGCAGGTCAACCGCACCGAGGCCCGCAATCGCAATTTGAACTTCGTCATCAACGGCTCTACGGTTTCAACCGGTAGCGTGGTCCCCGGCCTTCTGTCGCCGGTGGCATCACAACCTGCGAGCGGTGCCGGTGTCGGGTTCAACCCGTTCAACACTCCCGCGCAGCCGTTGCTTCCGAATGCTTCTGGTGGTGCCAACATCATCTTCGGTATCGTACCTGCGAACTTTAACATTCTGCTGCAAGCCCTTCGCAACGAAGGTCTCGCCAAGTTGCTGGCCGAACCCAAGCTCGTGACCATGAGCGGTCACCCCGCCAGCTTCCTGTCGGGTGGTCAGCAAGCGGTCATCGGTCCCGCCGCCGGCATCAGCGGCCCTGGCGTGACGTTCCAGGACGTAGGCACGGCTTTGACGTTCTTGCCGATTGTGCAAGCCAACGGCCGCATCTTCCTCGAAGTGGAACCAATCGTCCGTACAGTGGATAACGGCCTCGGTCTCAACTCGTCGTTCGGCTTCGTGCCCGGATTCTCCGTGCAACGGGTGCAAACGCGGGTCACCATGGATGCCGGTCAGACCTTCGCCATCGGCGGTTTGACCCAAAGCTCCGTCACGGCCAGCAGCGTCCGAGTGCCGATTCTCGGGGATCTGCCGTTTATTGGTACCGCCTTCGGTTCCATCAGTTACCAGCAACAGGAACAGGAACTCATCGTCCTTGTGACGCCTTACCTGGTGGACGCGATGGACTGCAAACAGGCACCTTGCAAACTTCCTGGAATGGAATCGCGCAAACCGGACGATTTCGAGCTATTCTTGGAAACGATCCTGGAAGCGCCGCGCGGACAGCGCGACGTGTTCCCCGGCAAGAAATACATGCCGGCTTATAAGAACGACTCCACTGCCAACAAGTATCCATGCGGCGGAGACCGCGGCGGATGCGACAACGGCTGCCAGACCGGCGGGTGCGCAACAGGCACGTGCGGGACCGGCAACTGTGCCAATGGCGGGTGCGGGGCTGGAACCAAGACAGCGACGACGACGAGTACGGCCCTGCCGCCGCGCTAGTCACGACGCCAACTGGTATTTCAAGCCGCCGCACGGGGTCGAACGCGACCCCGTGCGGCGGTTGTGTTTTTTTGGTAGTGCCCCCCGGACCCGTCCCCATGCAACGAATCGTCATCTGCGATCCGACCGACTCCAGTCGCGAACACCTTCGTGCGTTGCTGCTCGGTATGGACTTTGCCTTCCTCGATGCCGAGTGCAAGCGGTACGACGCTTTCATCGACATCGTCGCGGACAACCCGCCCGACCTCGCCATCCTTCATCTCGATGGCGATCCGGCCAAAGCCAATTTCCTGATCAGCCAGCTTGCCGCCAACTTCGGACAAGTGCCGCTGCTGGTCATCAGCAGAAATCACGCGGCAATTCTCGAATCGCTGCAAAATGGTGCGAAGCACTTCCTCACCGAGCCGATCTCGCTGGAGGATTTGCTGCGCGTAGTGAGGAAAGCACTCTCCGAACCCGCGACGACGACCGGGAATACAGGTTCCGGCAACATCATGCGCGTCGGTTCCAATGCGCATGTACTTGTCGTCATGGGTTCGCGCGGCGGCATCGGCTGCACCAGCTTGGCCGTCAATTTAGCCGCTTCCATCGCCGCCGATCCAGAGGCCCAGGTTGCCCTGATCGACTTGGACTTAGGGCTAGGCGACGCTGGCCTGCACCTGGCCGTCACACCGAATTACACGATGGCCGACCTGGCCGCCAGCATCGACAAGCTCGATCTGAACTTCCTGAAGCGTTCGCTTTACAAGCACGAAGATACTGGCGTGTCATTCCTTGATCGACCCGGCGCGATCACCGATATCGACATGATTGAAGGCGTGCATGTCGAACGTGTGATGAATCTGTTGAAACTGAGTTACACGCATCTCGTCGTCGATCTATCGACTCGCTTCACGCCGGTGGATGCTGCAGCGCTTGCTGCTGCTGATTCGATCTTGATCGTCACGCAGTTGGAACTGACCAGCGTGCTGAACACCACGCGCATTCTCGCGGCGTTAGGGCCAGGATTGGACGACACGGGCGAGAAGATCAAGATCATCCTCAACAAGGCCGGTGCCGAGGAAGCCGAAAGCGAGCAGCATCGTATCGGGCCGCGCAAGGCCGAAGAGATCATCGGCAAGCCGTTCCACTGGACCATACCATTTGAACCGAAACCGATGGGTACTTCGCGCAACGAGGGCATTCCGCTCATCAAATGCGCGGCCAAAAGTCGCGTTCACCTGGCCATCGCCGGTCTTGCCGCGGCGTTGACCAATAAACAGGCCGCAGTCGCCCCGGCCCAGGCCGGCGGTCTGCTCCGCGGCTTCTTCAAGAAATAGTGAAATATCTCGGTGTTTTACCTCGTCCTTTGAAAATCAATGGAGGCCGAAGCACAGCGAGGTGAACAATCCTCTGCCTCGCTGCGCTTCGG
>JANLTA010000274.1:0-1696 GCA_031362705.1 Gemmataceae bacterium
GCACCGGTACGGAACTCCTCAGAGAACTGCCGTCGCGCGCGTCGCCCTACCTGCTTTGATCCCATTCTGGACATCGTACCCGCCTTTCGGAACGTGTCCACCGAATCGGATCAATGCCATTTCTCTTTCTGCTGAATCACGCCGACTGATGAATAATCCGGGCTAAAGCGTTAACCAGGTCGCGATTGACTTCGAGCAAATGGCCGTGCCAGACTGCGGCCATCGCTTTTTGAGCGCTGCCGCAATCACTCCGCCAGCATCAGCGCCCACCAAGCTCCGTCGACACTTTCGTTCAACGTTGCACGCGGGGCAGAGACCGCTCCGCGAGAGGGCGTTCCAATGACCTTTCCACGGCGCTCCCGTCTAGTTTGGTGTGGTCTGTTCTTTTTCCTGTTGGTCATCGCGCCGCACGAAACGGCCGCGCAGCCGGTCGAGACCGAGCTCGCCGGCGTGACGGCAGAACTCGTCGAGCTCCGCCAGCAATCCGGCGTGCTCCGCCTCGCAGTTCGCCTCCTCAACCCTTCGGCGAATTCCGTCACCGCTGGTTCCATGGAGTTGTCGAAATTCGTGCTCGTGGATGCGAAGTCGAAAACCAACCATTTCCCGCTGAAGAGCGTGGACGGCAACTTTATCGGCGGGCCCACGAGCAACTGGAGCGGCGGCGGCACGTGGTTCGTGAAGGTGCCTGCGAAACGACAGATCATTCTGTGGGCGTTCTTCGAGCCGCTTCCGGCTGGCACGATTGTGAGCGTGAAACTGCCGATGATGTTTCCATTCGATGACGTCAAGGTCACCGAAGGGCCAGGCACGCTGCTCTCGAGCACCGCCGCCACCAGCGAGATCTCGGGAATCATCGCAACCCTCGCGTCGGCCCGGCGTGCCGATCAGCAACTGAGAATCCGGCTTCGGCTCGCTGTCAAAGAGTACGGCAACGATCATGTTTCGTATAAGGATGTGTTCTTGTTCGATCCGCTGACCAAGAAGAAATACCCGGTGTTGAAGGATGCGAACGGTCAGTTTCAGGGAGACCCTGTTGCGTATCCGACAGACGGCGGCGGTTTCTTTCTGTCACCAATGCGGCCGGTGACGGCCGTCCTCGTGAGCATGACGTTACAAGCGCCGCCCGACACCGTTGTGACGGGTGATCTCATCGTGCCCGGGTTCGTGCCGCTTGAGGGGCTTGCGATTGTCGGCACCGGCGGCGGGGCCGCGACTGGTGTTGCCGCGACGGGCGGATCGATCGGGCTCGAGGGCGCGCTCAAGGAACTGAACGCGGCCGTGTCACCGGCAGGTATCGCGGTCAATCTGTCAGCGGATTTGCTCTTTGATTTCGATAAGGCCGATCTTAAGGCCGGCGCCGAAAAGAGTCTGCAGAATCTGTTGACAGTGGTCACTGAGAAGAGCGCGGCCGCGGTGTCGATCGTTGGCCACACCGACATTCGCGGTGACGCGGCGTACAACACCGCGCTCTCAGAGCGCCGCGCGAATGCCGTCAAAGCATGGCTGATTGGACACGGCGTTTCGGCCACTCGTGTGACCGCGTCCGGCGCGGGCAAATCGCGCCCGCTCGAACCAGGCGATACCGAAGACGCGCATCGAGCGAACCGCCGCGTCGAGATCAGCCTGAAGGGTTAGTCACCAACATGGCGACGTTGCGCAATAGGGCGGCGCACGCATTGCTCGCCGCGCTGTTCGG
>JANLTA010000314.1:0-9473 GCA_031362705.1 Gemmataceae bacterium
CCGATGGTGGGCAAAGTCCAATTCACGAGTATCGCGGGTGACCAACGTGTAAAAGTGTGCGACTTCGCCTTGGGTCTTAGGCCGCAAGATGCGGCCAAGTCGCTGTGCTTCCTCCTGCCGCGAGCCGAAGGTGCCGGACACATGGATCAACACGTTGGCATCGGGCAAGTCGATGGCAAAGTTGCCGACTTTGCTCAGGATCAGATGCCGCACCTCACCCGTGCGGAACTTGGCGTACAGCTCTTCGCGTTCCGCCGTCGGCGTCGAACCCATGATCAGCGGCAAGTCGAAGCGTCGGGCCAGGCGGCGCAATTGCGTCAGGTATTGACCGATCACCAGAACCCGCGCGTTTCGATAAGTCGCCAACAACCGGCCGACAGCGTCGTCCTTTGCCGGGTTCTCGCTGGCGATGCGATACTTGTTACGCCACTCGGCGACCGCATACTCCATGCGCATATGTTCCGGTAACGCGGTGCGCACCTCGGTGCAATTCGCCTCGGCAATCCAACCCTTGGTTTCCAGTTCGCGCCACGGCACGTCATACTTCTTTGGGCCAATCAGGCTAAACACGTCGCCCTCACGGCCATCCTCGCGCACCAGTGTTGCCGTGAGACCCAACCGCCGCCGTGCCTGAATGTTGGCCGTCACACGGAACACGGGTGCGGGCAGCAAATGAACTTCGTCATAGATAATCAGGCCCCAGTCGCGCTGATCGAAAATCTTGAAGTGCGGAAACTCGTCGCTCTTCTCGGGCCGGTATGTCAGAATCTGATATGTCGCCAGCGTCACCGGGGCGATTTCCTTGCTTTCGCCGGTGTACTCGGAGACTTGATCGTCCGTGAGTTCCGTTTTATCGAGAATCTCGCGCTTCCATTGCTTGACAGCCGTGATGCCCGTGGTCATTACCAGGGTATTGCGCTGGATCATCGCCATCGCAGTGAGGCCGACAATCGTCTTGCCCGCACCGCACGGTAACACGATGACACCGGAGCCGCCCCGGACGTCGCCACCCGCGAAGAACACGTCTGCTGAGTCCTGTTGATAATCGCGGATGTTAAACGGCAGCCCGGATCGCGCGACCTTGCGCAACACGATTTCCAACGGCGCGCCTTCGGTGTATCCTGCCAAATCTTCGACGGGGTAACCGACGACGAGAAGCGCCTGCTTGATGACACCGCGAAATGCCGGATCGATGCGAAAGGCTATCTTGGACACGCGCTCGCCGAGCAGTTGCCGAATCTTTGGTTGCCTGCACAACTCTTCCAACAGCGGCAAGTCTTCGCTAACGAGCTTTAGATATTCACCATCGCGTTCCAGCCTTAGCCGACCATAACGTGAAACCAGCTCTTCGATATCCGGTTCAAGATTGGCTGGCAGCGGGAACTTGCTGTATTGGGCCAGCACCGTCATCATGTGGTCAGCTGACAGCCCCGCGGCTGCCGCATTCCAGAGCGACAACGGCGTAACCCGATACGTGTGAATGTGTTCCGGGCTTTTTTCCAACTCTGCGAACGGCGCAAGTGCATCCCGCGCTTCGGCATATTTGGGGTTGTCCACCTCGACCAAAATGGAGCGGTCGCTCTGGACGATCAGTGGATTTGTCGGGTCAAAAGCGGGGGCAACGCTCGGTTTCCGCGGGTTCGGCATAGCTGCGTCGTCGATCCGTCCAGGAAAGTCGCAAACAGGCAATGTACCGGCGAACGCCGCTATGAGCAACCCAATCATGTGAAGTGTAACGGTCTGTGTCAGCCGCGCTCGTCGGCACGACAATCAAAAACTGACAGACATTCTCGAGTATTACAGCAGCGATCTTGATTGAGTTGTCATCAAATGCCCACGCGAGGCGGCAGTTGTTTGGGTTTCTTGCGTCGTCGACGAGGTGCAGGTTGTTCTTTGACCCAACCCCACGTCTCTGGCAGGTTTTGTTCGCCACGATCAGATGTCACCCAACCAGCGGTGACGAGACCGATCGCAAGTGCAGCGCCACCGATCTCACCTGCCAAGTGGGCGGCATACGCAATGCCGGCGCCTTTCTGAAGCGTGCCCCATAGATCGAGGATCATGTAAATCAACACAAAAATCCACGACGGCATCCGCCAGGCATCTCCCGACCAAATGTAGGTGTCGGGCGAGTGGATCGCGAGTTCATTGAACGGGTACAACACAAAGAACATGCCTGCAATGCCCATGATCGCCCCGGACGCTCCCACCATCGGCATGCCATTGCCGAGAATCATCCAACCCAAACCCGCGAACGCGGCGAAGAACAGGTAGCACAGCAAGAACTGCCAGTGCCCGATCTTGGCGTTGATGGCGTTGCCGAATGCAAAGAGGAAAATCATGTTGCCGAGCAAGTGCCAGAAGTCGCCGTGAACAAAGGCATGAGTGAAGAGTTGCATGAGGCGGAAGCTGCGCGGCTGGAGCGCGCCGCTAAGGCCACTCTCCAGTGCCTTTTGGAACTTTGTAACTAACTCAGCCTGTTTTTCAGGCGTAAGCTCTTTCGCTGTATCGACGGTGACCGCAAGATCCAATTCATCGATCGCACGGCTTTGATTGCCCCACGCAAACAAGGAGGCAATTACCGTGACAGCAATGAGTACCCAGTTCGCCACCGGGTAACGCTGCATCGGGACATCGACGCCGACGTAAAACATGGGATTGTCACCGCGAGTGCAGAAGTCTGAAAACTAGTCGTTGTTTTATCCAACCGGTCAGCGTTTGGCGTGACCCAGGTCGATGTCTTCTTTGTGTTTTCCTCTGTGCCCTCTGTGTCTCTGTGGTTAAATCTTAAGACCAACCACAAAGGCACAGAGGACACGAAGGAAAACACCGAGAAGAACGGATAGAGTTGAAAACGATAACCTTCATATCCAAATCCGAATGCGCTCGCGAAGGCTCGCCGGCAGTTTGCGCATCACCGTTTCGCGCACTTCGTTGGGATGGTACCGCGTGCTGTAGTGGCCCGCGACGATGAGTTCGTTTTGGAACTTGTCGGCTCGTTCGATGAAGTCGTCGATATGCATGTGGCCGAACTTGTGAATCTTCTCCCGGCGGTGTTTCGCCCGAATGAAGCTCATTTCCGCGATCAGCACCTTCGCTTGAAACACCGGCGGATAATTGTCGATGCCGGCCGGGCTGGTGTCGCCAGTGTAAGCCAGAAGCGGCGCGCGAATCTCGTGCGTCACTTGTGTGCCGCCCAACCGCAGATCGCGGATCTGATCGCCGGGTAGCCCGATGTATTCTTCCTTGAGCTTTTGCCGTCGATCCCAAACCATGTAACCCAAGGATGGGATCGTGTGCGTGGTGGCAAACGCCGTTAGCACGTGTTCACGGCTAAGCGCTACTTCCTGACCGGGTTCGAGACCAACGAGATTGCAGTTCATGCGGCCGCGATCAAGCCGTTGCATCACAACCAATAATCGTCGCACGTCTTCCAGTGCCGAGGCCGGCATGTAGATCGTCGGCGGAGTCATCTTCATCATGCGTCGCCGGGCGATGTACACCGGCAGCGCGGCCACGTGATCCAGGTGCGTGTGCGATAACAACCATGTCGGCGTGCCCATGAACATCCACGGGTGAGCACCCAGGTCGAACCCGAGTTTGAGTTCGGGCACACGCCAATATGTCTGGACGGCGGCCCGCGACCAACCTTCGATCGTCAGCCCGGCGTGATGAAACGACATGACCGGCGCGTTATCAACCGGTCGATCTTCAGGTGGCAGCGCCGGTTTCATGCGTGGAACGTTTTGGTGTAACCCAGGTTGCCCAACTTAGCTACGATGTCAACCGGCTTCATTGGTTGACGGCATTTGACCGATAACAGTGATGTACTGCCTCGCCGTCTGGTTCAGCGTCACCTTATCCGCCGAATCGGCGTTGACCAGCGGAACCGCCGGGGTATACGTTGATTTGCCTTGAATGGAGAAGCGCCATGCGCCGAGTGTTCTTGTCAATTTCGATGATCTTGAGTGGTAGCCTAACCGGTTGCGCGTCGTTGACGCCGACCGAAAACGGCGTGCTCGGCGGCGGTGCATTGGGCGGCGTGACGGGTGCCGTAATTGGCAATGCTGTCGGCAATACCGGAGCGGGTGCGGCCATTGGCGCGGGCGTTGGCGCGGTGACCGGCGGCCTTGTCGGCAACTCTGTTGAGAGAGCCGAGAACAAAGCGATTGCCCAGCATCAGGCGCGCCAACTTGGCATGACCGACATCGTGCAAATGGCCAATGGCCAAGTGTCCGACGCGGTGATCATTGGCCAGATTCGTTCCACCGGCTCGTCATACACGCTGTCGCCGACCGATATTCAATGGTTGAAAA
Source organism: Gemmataceae bacterium (assembly GCA_031362705.1). Taxonomy (GTDB): domain Bacteria; phylum Planctomycetota; class Planctomycetia; order Gemmatales; family Gemmataceae; genus JAIBBI01. The sequence continues at coordinate 4,317 of JANLTA010000314.1, forward strand.
ACAACAGTGTCAGCGATGGCGTGATCTTGGAAATGCAGCAAACCGCCGGCCGACGACCCGTGGTTTACGGTCGGCCACGGCCCGTGTATGTAGTGGAAGAACCGATATACGTCGGCCCGCCGCCGGTCGTTGGCGTCGGCTTCAGCTACGGACATGGTCGGCGTTGGTAATCAATTTTTGAGCAGCGGGCCCCACGCCGCGACGGTCTGACGGATCGCATGGCCAAACGACTCGGCCTCGCGCACCCCGGGAATGGTCATCAGCGTCTTCCCGCCATCGCCAATGATCTCCAGCGTGCCGGCAAAAAAGTAATCGGAAACCTCATCGGTCTTGAGCTTCACTTCGCGAATGTCGTCCAGCGGCACTGACTCGGTCACAGTGGCTTTGGCCCCATTGCACACGCACAGCCGGCGGTTGGTCAACCGATAACGTTTGGCCATGCCGCCCAGCCCCGGAATGAGCATACCCGCAATGCGGTTCAACAGAAATGGTGCGAGTACGATCCAGCCAATCGGCGTAAATATCATCGATTGGTAGCAACGTCGGGCCAGGGCCGCCGCGGGGTATGCTGATGCGACCGTCGGCCACGCCTCGCGGACGAGTGACTCGCTGGTCTGCGTCGCCGTCACGCCGGTGACAGCTTGCGACTGGATTTCAGCCATTACTGGCATATGCGATCCCTTCGTAACACAATCAAACGTTGATGAACATGTTAGCAATGTGCGCAAAGAATGGAAACCGGCACAAGTGCCGCGACGTTAATCTGCCCTCACTTGCAAATGCTTGATAACAATGGTCGCATAACTACCTCGCGGCAACTCGAAAGCTAACGCGATACCATCCTTGTGTTGACTGGCCGTGAAGTTATTCGGTCTCACCCAGGCGACACGCTCCCCTCGCGAGAAGAACGGCTGCCGCAATCCCGGCAATTTCATTTTTGCCAGCGTAAATCCCTGATCCTGTAACGCAGTATCCACCAACGCCGCCCATGGCGCGTCGGCGTCTCGTGCCAATCGGGCGGATGGCAATGGCAACGTCGTTGCGACAAGTTTCGTGCGCTCCTCATCAGTTAAATGCATCGACGTTGGAAACGCGCCAAGTTTGAGTCGCAACGTCGTGCAGTCCGTTACATCCCGTTGCACCAATGCGGCCAGCATTCGATTCCAGATGAATGATTGATACGCCGCCAGATACATACCTTGCAATTCTGGATGCAGTAGCCGGACCGCACCACGATAGTCACCGGGCCTGGCACTGAAAAACGCAACAATCCGGCGAGCCGTGCCATTGGGCAGCGCACTGGCGCACTCCTGCCAACGGCCCCATAGCCGGATCAGTGTTGCTTTCTCGCGCTTTTGTTCTGCACGGTCGAAATCATATGGCGCGGTCAGCGCCAACTTGAGCGCGTCTTCGTATTGACCCAGCACCATCAGCCGGGCGATGAACTCGCCTCCGACATCTGCCGAACCAAATCGTTGATCATCGAAGTAGTTGGGGATGCCGTTTCGGCCAAGTGCGTCCGTGCGGCGAATCAACCCGGCATCAACATCACGCAACACAATATGGAATCGGTTGGCCGCGATATCTTTGGATGTAAATGGTGCCGCGACCTGGCCCAGGTATTCAACGTCAATGTCGTTGTGCGTCAGCCGGCGGCGCGGGCCTTGCAGGATGGTGAAGTGTTGCGAAGTGGCGGCATGTCGGTCCTTGAGGCCACCGACGCTAATGCGATTCGGCTCGATCCGCCAGCGCTCGCGCACAACCGCCAGTGCATCCGGCGTCGTATATCCGCGCTTGTTTAGTCGATACAGCGCAAACGGGCCATCTGCAGGCACGATGGCCGTCAGCTCTTCAACTCGGAAATCATCAGGTGTTTGCTTGAGCTTCACGGTTGGTTCGGCTCAGCGCATAAAAAAAGAGCCCGAGAGCAAGGATACGAAACCGTCGCCCAATCAGCTTCGTATCGCACAGTGTCTCTCGGACTCGATGACATGTTAAGCACGGGCAAATCGAAAAGCAAGGCCCGAGCACAAAAAAAGTGGAAAAAATTCTTCAGGGTCTTGATCGGACCTCTCATAATTATTCGCGTCCCCACGGCTCTTGCAAAACTATCGCGTTTCAGCCGTGGGAGTTCGTTATCGCTAAACATGCACGTTCGGCAAATCGAATTAGCGAGACAGCCATAGCCTCAGTAAATTCAGGGCACTCTTGGTTGTTCGATTCTGAATCTCAGCGCGTGATCCGAACCACTGCACCTGATGCGCTTCCGATCCGCCGTCCCATGCCAATCCGACAAACGCCAGGCCGATGGGTTTGCCTTCGCCTCCGTCACCCGGTCCGGCCAATCCGGTAGTACTGACCGCAACATCGCTGCCGAGCAAGTTGCGAACGCCAATGGCCATCGCCATAGCCACCGCCGCGCTCACCGCACCTTGATCGTGAATCAACTCCCGCGGCACATTGAGAACTCGTTGCTTGACGTCGTTGATGTAGGCTACAACACCGCCTTTGAACCACTCGCTGATGCCGGGGACACGAGCCAGCTTCTCGGCAACCTGTCCTGCCGTGATGCTCTCGGCTGTCGCCACTGTGAGTTGCCGGTGACTGAGTAGCCGCGCCACGACTTCGTGTAACTCTTCGGCATCGACACTGAACACCAGCTTGCCGAGCCGCTGGCGAATGATCTCCTCAACTGGTGCAATCCTGCTTCGCGCCTCCGCTTCATTCTCGGCATGAGCGACGACGCGTAAGCTGATCACGGCTTCCGATGCCGTGATGCCGACTTCAGGGTTCTGACCTCGGGCAGTGACATCCTTCAATAGTTCCTCGACCTGCGATTCGCCGAAACCGAACGTATTGATGCGCCGCTCGATGATGACACCGCTGCCAAGCCCGAGCACGTGCAGCTTTGGCAACACGATTTCGACGTACATCGCCTTCATCTCGCGCGGCACGCCCGGCAGCGCCACAACGATGCATTTATTAATTGGCATCCAGATGCCAGGTGCCGTGCCGTTGGCGTTGGCAATCGGTTCGGACCCGGCAGGAAAATAAGCTTGTTGCCGATTGCGCTCCGGCATCGGTCGATTGCGCCGGGTGAACATCGCTGCGATGGTGTCAAATTGCTTCTGATCGAAGACCAGTTCCGCGCCGGCCGCCTGCGCCATCGCGTCCCGTGTCAGATCATCAAGCGTAGGACCAAGGCCACCCGTGATGATGACCAACCCGGCACGGCGGGTGGCCGTGCGGATAACGTCAACGTTGTCTTGCAGCACATCCGCGACCGTGGTGTGAAACCCGACAGGAATGCCGATGGCCGCGAGTTGCCGGGATAGCCATTGGCTGTTGGTATCGAGATTCTGACCCGTCGTAATCTCGGTGCCGATGGAGATAATTTCGGCTTTCATGTACACACTTTCAACCACAAAAGACACGAAACACACGAAAGAAAACCAAGACTAATGGTCTTCTTTCGTGTGTTTCGTGTATTTAGTGGTAACTACTTCTTCCCCGTCAATTCATCCGCGAGCGTGCCCGCGTCATAGACCTTGCGCAATGCTTCTATCATGCCGCGGCTATCGACCGAGACGGCACGAGCCTGCTTATCGTCGAAGACGAAGTCCAATACCAGCGATTGGATATTGCCGTCGAAGATCAGGCCAACCACTTCGCCGGCCTTATTGATGACTGGGCTACCGGAGTTGCCGCCGATGATGTCCGCCGTGCTGACGAAGTTGTACGGCGTCTTGAGATCGAGGCGGGTCTTGCGCTCGAACCACCGTTCGGGCAATTCAAACGGCGGCTTGTTCTTGTGTTCCTCGCAGCGGGCATACATGCCCTCGAAGTCGGTAAATGCGGGAACTTGCTTGCCATCCTCTTCAAAACCCTTCACCTGGCCGTAAGCCAGTCGCAGCGTGAACGTGGCGTCGGGATACGTGTTCGCCCCCTCAGCCGCGTACTTCGCCATCGCGATTTGCCGATACGCCTGCTGCTTCACTTCCGTGATTTCCGATTCCATGGTCTTACGCAAAGCCCGTGCCTCGGTATCAATGGATTGAGCCAGCGCAATCATGGGGTCCGACGCGGAATCGATGGCCGCCTGCCCACCCTCCCAGAGCTTCTTGCGGAAGCCGACGTCTTTGACTTTGGTGTCCTTGATCAACTCGGCCGCGCGTGCAGTCGGCGATTTTCCGGCCAGAATCTTCTTCACGGCCGGATGATCGGAACCGAGCAACTCGGCAGCGTAAGTCAAGCCATCGCTCAGCTTGAGTTGCTCCAAGTCATCGAAAATCGGTTCTTCGGAAAACAATGAGAACTTCAGCGAATCGAGTCCCGATTCACGGAACTCGGGCAGCCGTTCGCCGTTGGGCTTCGGTCGCTCCGCCGCGGCTCGCAACAACGTCTTGGCCGTGTTGAAGTACTGACTATTGAATGCCGCTCCACCTTCGAGCAGGTTCATTTCCTTGACAATCGTCTTCTGCTTTTCGACGGCCTTGGTGATGCGGTCCCATGCGTCGGTAGCATCCTTCAGCTTGGGATTGCTGGCCACGGCCGCGCGGAGAGCTTTTTCATCGGCCGCTTTGCGGGCCATGATCGTGGGGTCCATCAATCCCTGCAGGCCGCCTTTGCGTGCCTTGCGGCTATTCTGCACGCTGAACAAGTCGTCGCGCACCCGGCGAGCATTCTCAGAGCTTCGGGCCGCCCACGACATGTACAGCACTTCCAACCGGGCGAGTCGAGCCAACAACAGCGGATACTGCCGGTCGCGGAAGTACTCCAACTCCGCCATGGTGTTCAGGCGGTTGGTACGACCCGGGTGCCCGGAGACGAAGATCAACTCGCCGTCTTTGGTCCCGTTGGCACTCCATTTCAGGTGATGCTCGACCTTCACCGGCTTGTCGTTCTCGTACGCGCGGAAAAAGCACATATCGAGATCGAACCGCGGGTACTCGAAATTATCCGGGTCGCCGCCGTAAAACGCGATCTGTTCTTCCGGAGCGAACACGAGCCGCACATCGGTATACTGCTTGAACTTGTACAGATGGTATTCGCCGCCCTGAAAGAGCGTGGTCACGTTCGACCGCAGGCCGGTTTTGTCTTTCGATTCCTTTTCGATCTCGGCGATGATCTTGCGGCGAGCGAGCGCCGCATCCGCTG
>JANLTA010000376.1:0-2782 GCA_031362705.1 Gemmataceae bacterium
GTTGACGGCGACTCCGCTCAGCGCGACTGAGCCGCCGCCTTGTTTGGTCAGTTGAAACGCATCGGCCACGTTGACCGGCGTCGTCACCACCTGATCGAAGTTGACGGTGATGCTGTTAACGCGCGAGCGTTGCGGCGTGCCATCGCCGATGACGTAACTGGCGACTTTCGGCGGGGGAGTGGTGACGATATTGGCATTCACTGTGTACTCGCCGCTGGTGCTGGCGGCACCGCGGACGCGGACTCGGTAGTTGCCGGCAGCGGCAGCGGTGCGGGTGAGAACGGCGTTGCGGCCATCGACTGCGGAGTTGTCGTCGCTGCCGACGAGACTGTTGGATGGATCGTAAAGCTCGACGGATGGATCCAACGTATTGGTGAATTCGCCGGTGCCGCCGCCGGGTGTGGTTGTGGTCACGGTGATAACATTGCCGGGTGCCAGCGTGACCTGATACCAGTCATCGTTGCCGCTGATGGTGCCGAGGGCCGCTTTGCCGCCACCGAGAGATTGTGCCGTGGCGAAGGAGTCGTTGGCCTCGGCATCGAAGGTCGCGCCGGTGACCACGACGAATTGATAGTCCACGCTGGCCGGGCCGATGATTTGAACATAATAGGTGCCTGCGGATGGAGCAGTGTAGTTGGCGATCAACTCATCAAGGTTGGTGGCCCCCACGACACCGGTGGCGACGACCGCTCCGCCGGCGTCAAGAATGGTGACATCGAGATTGCCCGTTGTGATGTTCTTCAGCGCAACACTCGCGCTTTGGCCGGTCGCAAGGGTCATGGAATAAAGGTCTTTGCCAACCGACGACACGGGGAATACCACGGGAGTCGATAGGTAAACGTCGGCAATGTAGCTGCCGGTGGATGCGGACGCCCCGGTGACACGGAAATAGTAATTGCCAGTGCTGGGAATCACGTAACCATATAGCGGCGCGAATCCGCCGGCCCCGGCCACAGAGCTTGAACCATCGTCCTGAGCAAGTACGCCGCCGCCTGCGTCCAGCAATGCAACAGCCGGGCTGAGCGTTGAAGTCGCACGCGCCAATGTGGTGACGACATCACCGGCGGTCAACTGATAGCGATAGATATCCGTGTCGCTGGCAGAGATGGTGCCTGATGATGTCAATTGATAAGCCACCGGTCGCCATGCGCTTGAGGCATTGTTGGCGCCTCCGGTGGATTCGTTTGGTTCGACTTCGGTGGTGAAGATCGCGCCCGTGTTTGGAACCGTCCCCGTATTTTCGAGCATGACGGCGATCTGATAGGTACCGGTGTTGGCAGCCGCGGCGCGATACCCGCGAACGTAGTATGTGTCAGCGGTCGTAATCGTATATCGATAAACGAGGGCATCGAAACCGGGGCCGGAGTCGTCGTCGCTGATGATGATTGAGCCGCTTCCGGCGCGATAGAGCCGTACGAATGGGTCGGTATTTGTGCCGCGCAGCGAAGGCGATCCGGATTGGGTGATGGTCAACACATCGCCCACCTGCATCGCGCCGATGTTGAAATAGTCGGCATCGGTGCCGGAGCCGATGTCACCCGAGAAGCCGATTTGATACAAGTTGGTGGGGACGGCGGAAGCTGTCGAAACTAGCGTTGCGGTGCCGATGGTTCCGTTGGATTCCACTTCAGTCGTGGCGATAACATCGGTTTGGCCGCGAATCGCGGAGCGGGAAACGCCGCCTCCCAAATTGATGAACGACGCGTTGATGTCTTGCGCAGTCCCCAGCGTGTTGTTTGTCGGGCCACCGTTGGATTCGGATTCATTGGCCAGATTCAGCACTGCCTGGATCGCGTAGTTGCCGACGGTCGAAGCCACGCCGCCGACCGTGAAGGTGTATGTGCCGGCCGTGGTGATTGTAATCAACTGCAATTGCGCAATCGCGCCCGTCGAAGCGGCAGAAAACGTCTGGTTGGTTCCCGGGCCGGTGACGGTGATGCTTGGCCGCAAAGTTGAAGCCGGTGTGACGATGACATTGAGTGTTTGCCCGGCATCCAGCGCGAGCGTGACGTCGTCGGCATCGCCGGCGAAGCCGATGTTGGCTGAAAAGTTGCCATCGTAAACCAGCGAGCCAAGTGGAAGCTTCGGCTGCAGCGGCGTGGGAAACGCGAGAGTGGGGTTATCGACCGTGAGGTTGCCGGAATAGGCCGCGTTGGGGTTGCCCTGCAAATCGAAGACAGCACCGGCGGCGACGACGGCGTTGAGCGGCCCTTCGCCGATCACGTCGGCAATCGTGAAACGAATCGTTGTATCCGCGTTCAACATGGTGAAGCCGGTGACATTGCCGCGGTTCACGTAGAGGTCGCCATTCGCGACGGAAATCGGATTGATTGCCTGGTTAAAGTTGACATCCAATGTGGTGAACGGCAGTGACACGGTGGAACCTGCGGCCGGCGTGAACGACGCGACCTGCAGCGGCGTGGCGTCGTAATAGAAACTGGATGTGTGTCCCGCGACCGCACTGCCATCGCTGGCTCGGGTGAAGGCGCCGGCATTGATCTGGATTGTCTGAGCGCCTTCGCCGGAAATCGGGTCCACGGCGAACAAGAATGTCGCGGTCGTGCTGCCGGGCGTGTAGATGACACTCGTCGCCGTTTGGCCGTTGACGATGAAGTCGGATGCCTGCAGCGTGACGGCGTTGATTGGGCTGCTGACATTGAGGACGTAACTGACGGGATGTGTGGCCACCACATCGCCGGTCGCTGGTACCACGCTGGCCACTAGCATCGGTACGGTGAAGCTCGTGGACACCGAAGTCGCGGAGGAACTCGCGGTGGAAGCG
>JANLTA010000399.1:0-2989 GCA_031362705.1 Gemmataceae bacterium
GTGTACCCAGGCATTGATGGTGCTGCTATCAAACAACTCATGAACCAGCGTTGTTGTTGAAATGCGGAAAATGTTGACGCCGATCGCAATAGGCAGGGCGCTGACAACCAGGATGGCCTTTTCCCACCACGGCCGGCGAATGAGCATCGCCACTGCGGTGGCCAGCGCAAAGAACAACAGGAACATTCCCAGCCCGTTGCAAGCCCTGACGACGCCGATTCTAGCGTCGTTGACCACAATCACATTTCCTTCAGCAAACGCCGGTCGGCCGATCATCTGCAGAATGTACGTGCTGCCGTTCGTCGCCATCCGCTGCAAGGGCTGTGAAAGGCCCGTCTCGACTCGATAGGGCAACGGTATCATGAAGGCCAGAAACGCGATGGTGAGCCACGTTTGCTTCAAGGCTGGCCAGCCGGCGAGGAACAATACCGTGCCAGCCAACATGGGCAATAACGAAATCGCCTCCAGCCAATCGACAAAAAGCCGCGCCCCCGCGATTCGCAACGCGACTCCGATCAATAGCAGTCCCGCGCCCCACCAATTCCAGCTGGGTTCCAGCCACTTCGTCTGCCCACGGCCGCGCCACAACAGGAAGAGACAAAATGCCGGGACAAGGTACGAATGCGAATACTGCGGATCGCTCGCCCACTTGTTCGCCATCTCGCCAAATACCGGCCAGTAGCTCCACAAGAATAGAGCAATCAAAGCCACAACAAATGCTTTTGCTCCCGTCGACCAATGTGTCGAAACGGCTTGGCCCGTCCGAACGGCAGGAGTGGTTTTGTTCTGCGTCACAATCCAATCCTAGGCACTCGGCGCGCACTCCGTCCCGGCGGGTTACCTAATTAAACCCGACTGCGGGCGATTATCGCCGCAGCAAAATCACTTTCAAAAACGTGTCAAGCCAAGCGTATTGACTGCGTCAAGGTCGCGCGCGTCCCACACGTGGGGCGTGACGTGCCGGTCACAGACATCGCGCAAACCTCTGTATTTGCCTTGTAATTGCAAAGTGCGTACCGTTTGGCGATACTCTCGGGAAACCCGCCACTTTTTGGCGACTATCGACGTATCGTAGCCCAGGTAAACCAATTAGGCTTTGTCGATTATCTGGTGTGCGTTGCGACAACAACATTCGGCATTAACACGTCTCGGAAACGGCGCTAACTATGGCTTACACCACTGATCTGCGCGTCAATTTTCCGCTCGAACGTTGTCAAACAGGTTTCTTTAAAACTGCAAATCTAGGTGCGTTGTTTCAGTTGTGGTTTACGTCGCCATTGTGCCCTGAATCAGCTATTCCTTTTACCACGTCAACTCGACACCCAAGCCAACTCCGAGAACCCAGAGGTCCGATTGCGTAAACAACACGGAAGGTTGTTGCAAGCCGGTCGAAGGTACGCCGGCCGACCCCGGGAAGTTGGGGATTTGCGTGACATCAATGTTGGTGTTGATCTGTTCGCGAGCGCGAAGCACTTTGCTCCAGTACATGGCCGTAAAATCGAAGCGAAAAGTCAAGCTGCTGAGTACCGGCCAGACGATACTCGTATCGACTTCGGGAACCTGGCTGAACTTGACCTTGCTGAATGAACCGCTGTTGGAAGGCAACGCCAGTAGTGCCCCCTGCGACACGACAGTCGATCCATTCGGCAATGTGCGAATCTGATTACCCTCGATGGTGAGCTGTTGGTTATTTGAGCCTAGCGCAAGTTTCAACGTGCTGTCAACGAAAAACCCATCGAGAAAGAGCCGACTGGTCACACCAAACTGGCCACCATAGAACTGGTTGCGAACCGAAAATCGCTCGGTCTCTTGAATGCGGCTGCCGGCCAATGACAGAAAAGCCGGAAACTGGGCCAGGTTTGAACCGAAAACCGACACCCGGTTGATTTCGATCTGGGGATTCAGCTCCAGGTAACGAAACCCGGCCATCACCCCTAGGCCACACGTAGGGTAAGGGCCCGTGGTATTGATCGACTTCCAGACATTGGCTTCACTTCCCCACATGTTCATTTTCGCTGTCGCCGCGATGCTGCCAGTCGCCAGTCCCGGAGCTGCGACGACCACGGCATTGTCAATCCGACGATTCAGGTCGAAGAATGGTCGCACGATGACTGGTGATGAGTCGTTTCGCGCAGTGACGGATCGCTCGCCGATCACGAAGAATCGAGACTCGAGACCGAAAGTCCGAATGTCCATCAACGGCGCGTAATGATTGGGCTCCGCGATCCAATAGCCAAATATCATTTGGCCACCGCTCCACACACGGCGGTCCAGTCGTCCGTCGCCGGTTTGCGCCAAATTACTGCCGGCAACTCCGTTGACCGAACCGTCGGTGGCGATGAGCGCATTGTCGTGACGCTTCGGGAAGATCCACAACAAGTACTCCGCACCCACAGTGAATAGGCCTGACACGTTGCTGTTTTGATCCGCCCAATCCAGAGCCGGCTCCAATCGTTCAGAGTCAAATCCACGTAACGTTCCAGTCGCGGTCGGCGCCGCCGATACTGCGGGTGGCGGAAGCAGTTCAGCCGACGGCTGGCCGAAAACGCAGGTCGATGCGACGAGTAGGGCACCGATGGCTGTGAATAACCGCTTGCTCATTCCAATTCCTCGTGCATTCGGCCGCATTGACGCTGCTGCTAGGTCCAACTCGCGGACCTCCCGCAGCGCATTACCTCGCCACCGGCGAACGGCTGGATTGTAAGAGTTATCGGTTGTGACAATCGGGCAGCTAAAGACAAGGCATTCGGGGAATAGCGAATTTACGGTTGTCTCGCGACTCTATTCAGACGTTTCAAGAACTTAAGTTCACGCCACGGCCAACGAGCGATTCTAGGCAGTCTGCGTAATACCGTCTTGCCTCGATAGGTAAGAATATGTGCGAGAACGTCGCCCGTTCGGGATGGAACCCCGCCCGTGAAACCGCTCGTTGTAGAACGTCACCTCACGCCGAAACAGATTGATCGACGGTTGCATGAATGCCGCAATG
>JANLTA010000408.1:0-4325 GCA_031362705.1 Gemmataceae bacterium
ACTTATCTATTGTGGGCGAAACGCGGCGACACGTTTGCCGCCTTCGCCCCAGTCGCGGCAGCGGCCGGCTTGTATTTCGTAGATGCCAAACCCAAACCGCTGTTTCACGCGGTCAGTGAGTCGGATCCGCTAGTTACATTCGCCATGCAAAAGCGCACCATCGATCGCGTCAAAAAACTCAACGAATGTGAAGGAGCTGGTGAAGACTGGGCCAAGGGTTGCCTGCGTTATTCGTCGCAGAAAAACACTCCCGTGGTGATCTACCTGCATGACGAAGGCCACAAGTACCCTGCGGCCACGCCGGCACTGATCGTCAAGTTCTTCAAAGAGAATGTCAAGAAGTGAGGCGGCCCTGGACGCGGGTGTACTCCAGTGCCAACGTCGCGCCCGCTTGATGTTCGGTTTCTCCTGATTTGAACCCAGCGGTTCTCCCGATTTTCTTTGGTTGCCGGTTACCATCCAATTCCTACTCCCATATAAGAAAACAGTTGCGGCAATACAATGCCGCGAGTGTTTCACACCCTTGACCCTGGCACCGCTGATGGCAAAGACGTCTGAACACGAAATCACCGAGAAGTGGAAGGTCCAGGACGCGTTGGATCTTTACAGCGTCCGCCAGTGGGGCAAAGGTTATTTCGCGATCAGCAAGTCGGGACATGTCACCGTTCACCCGACCAAGAAAACCGAACCGGCCATCGACCTGAAAGACCTGGTCGATCAACTCATCGCCCGCGGGATTCAGTTACCTATCTTGCTGCGGTTCACCGATATCCTGCGGCACCGCGTCGGCGAGATTCACGATGCTTTCCAGGCAGCCATTGCCGAAAACGAGTACGGCAGCGACTACCGCTGCGTTTATCCGATCAAGGTCAATCAACAACGGCATGTCGTCGAGGAGATCGTGGACTTTGGCCGAGCGTACAACTTCGGATTGGAGGCCGGCTCGAAGCCCGAGTTGCTCGCCGTGCTGGCGATGACGGACCTGGAAACGCCGATCATCTGCAATGGCTTCAAGGACGACGAGTTCATCCGCATGGCCATGCTGGCCCTCAAGATTGGCAAACAGATTGTGCCCGTGGTCGAGAACTTCACGGAACTTGAAGCGATCGTTCGCCATGCGACGGAGTTAGAGGTTCGCCCTGTCATCGGCGTGCGCGTGAAGTTGGCGGCGCGCGGAGCGGGCCGCTGGCGCTCCAGTGCCGGGTATCGCGCCAAGTTTGGTTTGACGCTCACGGAAGTGCTGGAACTCACCGAATATCTCAAAGCCCGCGACATGGCCGATTGCCTGCAACTGGTTCACTTTCACATCGGCAGCCAGATTACCAACATTCGCAAGTTCAAGGATGCACTCACCGAGGCCACGCGAGTTTATGCCGAACTGCACCGCCTTGGTGCCGGGCTGCGCTATCTCGATGTCGGTGGTGGCCTGGGTGTCGATTATGATGGCAGCCAGACTGACTTTGAATCTTCAATCAACTACACGCTGCAGGAATACGCCAACGACGTGGTCTTCCGAATCAAGAGCGTTTGCGATGAAGCGGGCGTGCCGCACCCGACCATCATTTCCGAGTCGGGTCGGGCGGTGGTGGCCTACCACAGCGTGCTGGTATTCGACGTGTTAGGCTCATCGCACATGGACAAGTCGGACGGCATCGCCAATGAACTGCCGGACGATGCCGCCCAGCCGTTGGCCGACCTCTTCGCGATTCAACGCGATCTGAACAAGAAGAACTTTCTCGAGGGCTATCACGACGCCATTCAACACGTCGAGGAATCGCTGAATCTATTCACGCTGGGTTACATGACCGTCGAGCAGCGGGCAATGGCCGAGCGCTTGTTTTGGTTGATCTGCTGCCGGGTGCAGAAGATTGCCGCCGAAGGCGACAGCGTACCCGAAGAGTTGGAAAACCTCGGGACGTTGTTGGCGGACACGTATTTCTGCAACTTTTCGGTGTTTCAGTCGATGCCGGATTCGTGGGCCATTAAGCAACTCTTCCCCATTATGCCGATTCACCGGCTGGATGAACGGCCAAATCGCCAGGCTGTGCTGGGCGACATCACCTGCGACTCCGACGGGAAAGTCGATCAGTTCTGCGACCTGCGCGACGTGAAGTCCACCTTGGCGCTGCACGACCTTGTCGGCGAGCCGTACTATCTCGGCGCGTTTCTGCTCGGCGCGTATCAGGAAATCCTGGGCGATTTGCACAACCTCTTCGGCGACACCAATGCCGTCCATGTCAGCGTGGACGAAGACGGCGTGGTGAGCCTCGACGAGGTCATCAAAGGCGACACGGTGCGCGAAGTGCTACACTACGTGCAATACTCTGCCGACAAGCTGGCCGCGACGATGCGGCGCGATGTGGAGAAAGCCGTCCGTGCCGGCAAAGTCAGCGTCAGTGAATCACGTCAGTTGCTGCGCTTCTACGAAAACGGCTTGGAAGGCTATACATATCTGGAAGAGCCGCAATCGCATCACGAATAGTACGGGCGTGGGTCCGGCCCGTCGATTCAAACGGTACCACCAAAACGTAAGCGGAACTGCACGAAGTCGTTGGCAGATACCGAGCCGTCACCGTCGAAGTCGAATGTGGTGCTGACCCCGCCCAATGCAAGACGGAACTGAATGAAGTCCGACGAAGCAACGGTGCCGTCGCCGTCAGAATCCCCAAAGAGGCGGAAGATGTTGGTCGCGGGGCTGGGGCTGACGGCCGATGCGAAGACATAGTTATCGCCGGGCGTGCCGTCGCCGTTGCCATCGAAGTTGCCGCTGTTGATTTGCGAGGCCAATGCCGTGAGCGTGTACCGGCCATCGGCTAGTGAGGCGAAGTCCACCGCGCCGCCGGTAAAGTTCAATGTGACGCTGTTGCCCGCCACCGTGCCGGACAAGTTGACGGTGCCGCCGGATTGCCGCACCAACGTGAAGGCCGTCGCCGGATTGCCGGGCAGTGTCACCGCTTGGTTAAAGGTCACTTTCAGGCTGGTGATCATCGATCGCTGGGCCGAGCCATCATTGATTTGGGTGCCAGTGATGGTGGGTGGCGTGACGATGCGATAGTCGGCAATGACGGGCAGGTGATCTGATACGGTGGTCAATAAATCAAGCAATGTCGTTCGATTGGGTAGTAGTGGAAGGGCGGTGCTGGTGGGGTCGTTGATATCGCCGTTGACGGCAATGCTGCCATTGTTGCCGAAGACGTGATAAGTGTTGGTCACGTATTCGAGATTGACCCCGTCAGCCAGTTCACCGGAGCGGAGTTGAAAATCAAAGCGGTCGTCGAGGCCGCCGCCAGTCAGGCCGCCCGGAGGATTAATGGCCGGAGCTTGCGTAAACACAGATCGAAATGCCGCATTGGTGCTTTCGTGCCATGAACCTGGCGTATTAATTGGATCAAACGCCTGGCCGTTGCCGGGTGAAAGCAGATGCTGGTAAAAATCTTCAGTGCTGGTGTAGACATTGAAATCGCCGAGATAAATAATGTTCGCGCCGTTGCCGAGTGCGTCAGCATTCGCGCGAATTGCCGTCGCCTCGACAGTCCGCCGGTCTTGATCGTCCGTGCTGGTGTCGGCTTTGTAATGGCTGTTATAAATGTAGAAATCGTTGACTGCGGAATAGCCAACGGGATGGAACTTGTAGCGCAGGGCCTGGCGTGGCTGGGCCGGCGAAGTACCGGCGGTGCCAACGGCGACTTCGGAAAGTAGTTGCAACTTTTGCTGGTTAAAAATGACACCCTGCGTGCCCGAACCGGTGGTGGCACCATTGAGTGAGCCACGCGCGTAGACACCCGCGCCATAGAGCGCATTCAACTGATTGACGACGACCTGACTGGTGTTTACTTGATTCTGTACTTCCTGAATGGCGATGACGTCGATCTGTTCGGCGACGCCATTGACTTGTTCGTTGCTGAAACCCGCCATCAGGGTATCCAACCCCGGTGCCGGCGCACCGCTGGCCGTCGTGGTGTTGTAGGACACAATGCGAAAATAGCCGGCGACAGGAACGGTGCGATCTTCCAGAGCGACGACTTGGAGCAGACAACGACGATACAAGATGGGGCGACCGGAAAACACGGCAAACATGTTGAAAAATCTCCCAATCATCCGGCGATTAAATATCGATCAGTGGGGATATCCGACCCGAATGGGGGTCCAAGTGGGATAGCAATTCAATTTACAGCACGTCCAAGCGCCGATCAAGTGCTGCACCGTCGCCGGGTGTCCCTTTAGATTTTGGCAGTGATATTAGGCGGCGGTCCAGTGGCGGTGCCAATCCGGCGTACTGCTCAGGGCGATGAGTTCGACGAGCGGTCCGACATGCTCGGCGCGCC
>JANLTA010000409.1:0-2750 GCA_031362705.1 Gemmataceae bacterium
GGCTTCATTCATCGGCGACAATCCTGGGAGCTACCACTCATTCGGCACCTTCACGGCCGGTGACGTAACCGACGAATTCACCTGCACACCAAGCGACAGTCAACGCTAGGGTTGCCGGGAGCGCCATGACGAACCATTTGAAGTGGCCCGGTGCACTCCAAGCCTTAATCGCTGAGCGTGCCAATAATACCGCGACCAATGCTGGAGTCGTGAACGCATGAAGTAGACGCCGCGCAAGTGAGATTTCCTTGACGCGGACGCTGGCAAACAATCGCCCCCAAAAAAACCGCTCCATCATCATAGTGCGCAGGCGTCGGTGACCTCGGTCCAGCCGGACGACCATCTGCGGTCGTCGCCAAAGCGTCGCCCCGCGCGAGGCCAGCGCCCAATTGACAATCACTTCGTTATAGCTTTCCGCCCATTTCTCACGCACCGACTCAAGCGCT
The DNA here is from genome assembly GCA_031362705.1 of Gemmataceae bacterium. GTDB lineage: Bacteria > Planctomycetota > Planctomycetia > Gemmatales > Gemmataceae > JAIBBI01. The sequence goes on from JANLTA010000409.1 coordinate 447, forward strand.
TCACGTTTGTAGGAGATATTGGTGTCGGTGAGGTACTCGGCCGGGCCTTCCGCAAACGGCGGCTGATATCGGCCAAAGTCGAGAAAATAGCTGGCCCAACTGACCAAACCTTGCCCGCCGTGCAACACGCAACCACCGATTACGGCATGAGCTAGTTCCCGGTGCGCGGTTACTATTTGATCGCACCAATCCGTGGCGGGCACATGGTTGTCTTCGATAATCGCGATGACCCGACCGCGTGCCCGGGCAAGACCTTGTGCCGTTCGTCGATCAAGTAGGTCGTGAGCGGTGCCAGGCGATTGCCTCAGCCGATTGGCCGGCAATTCACCCGCATCGACAAAAAGCAAGCCAGGGAATTCGCGTCGAGCAGCTTCGACACCTAGGACCGTGGCGTCGGTTGGAATGATGAATTCAATTTCATTGCTTCTTGCGTGCAACGTTAGCACTTGAAGACATCGATGCAGAAACCGGTCGCCGCCAACGACGCGAAGCACAACGGACAACTCGACATCGTCCGAGGCGTTCATAGATTCGGTCGCATGGCTTCGAACTGATGAACGCCATCATCGCCGCCGCTGCGGGAGGGCCGTTGCGGCAACACTTCAAAGCCCGCGCTCTTCAACAGGTCGTAGAATCGTGTCGCATCGACAAGACGTTCATGGACTTCGCCGACAATCACGCGCACCATTTCGAGGTGATCGCCCAGCCCCAATAGGGCATCGATTTCGCTACCTTCCACGTCCAGCTTCAACAGGTCGATTCGTTCAAACCTATGTTCTTTGAATAGATCCGCTAGACGGACGACCGGGACAACTTCGCTCGACTGGCTGCTATCAGAGCAGGCGGTCGAATGTTCCGCGCCATGGGCCGCCAGATGCAATACGATTTCACCGCTGGCGGCACCCACGGCCGCCCGATGCAAATGCACGCCTTCAACCTTGCCGAGATTGGCTTTCAATAGTCGGAAGTTATCTGATTGCGGTTCAAAACAGTGCACAATCGCGCCGGGATATTGTGACAGAAACCATGCCGTGGCCACGCCAATGTTGGCACCGGCATCAATGATGACAGGCCGCTGCGGAAGTGCTGTGCGAAGTTGATACTGTCGTTCGTAGAGTACCTCGGCAAACGTAAAGATGTCGCACTTGCGGAACTGAAAGGGAAAAACGCGACCGTCTATTCGCAGACGGGCGCAAATCTCGGTGGAATCAGTGACGCTTCGGAATAACCGCGTATAGCATCCCGCCAGCGCGGCTGACGATTGTAGATCGGCGGCATGAGTTGATAGCAAATACGCGGCTTCGCGCGCGCGGTTGAACTTACTGGCCAGGAAACCCATTGAACTTCCATTTTTAGCTGCAATCAACGGACGCGCCGCAATGAATCACCCGGACCAACCCAATAACCGACGACTTCTCCGAGACCCCAGGCGATGACAAAGGGCACGAGCAACGGCAGCGATTTCAACAAGTGACTGCGATAGGTCGTCTTGGGCCAGATGCGCGCCACGGTTCGGTAATACAAGATTGGTGGTAGCAGGAACGCCGCCAAGCCGTACACCATGCGCTTGGCTGCGGGAAACTTGGCCACGCGCATTCCAGCATATGATCGGGAGTAAAGAAAACGCTGACCACAGTATTCAGCAATCGTGTAATGCATCTTGTGGCCGACGACGATCTCCGGCCGGCATATCAACTGGATTCCCGTTTGCCGAATCGCGTCATGCAGAGCATTCTCCCATCGCCCCGATTCAAGTACCTGGCGGAATCTCTCAAGCAACTCACGGCGGTAGACGGTGTTATTTCCCGGTAGCCAATCAACCGGTCCGGCCGGCAGCGGCGGCAGGCAGGCACTGTATTCGCAGAGAAACGCGGCCCAATCCACCCACGTTTCAGTGGCTGCGTTTTCAATGGAACCGCCGACGACATCATGGCCCGCAGCCAGAGCGAGCAACATCTTCCCCGCCCAACCCGGCGGTACGATGACGTGATCTTCAATTACGGCAATGGCTGCCGCGTGCGCCTCGTGAACACCCTTCGCACGCAGATCCGGAATTGTCGTACCGGCGGGAAAAGTGATTAGTCGAACGTCGGGGAATTCATCGGCTATCAGTTTCGTTACGGGCTGGCCAATCCGGTCGACGACCAGGACTTCCAACGCGACATTGCGCCGTTGCAATTCCAGTGCCTGAAGGCAGCCGTGGAGATCTTTGACTCCATTGACGGACGGGACAATTACGCTCAAGTCGGGCGGCTTCACCTGATCATCCGATGGTCACAAAGTACATTCAATGACTCACACAGC
>JANLTA010000710.1:0-1557 GCA_031362705.1 Gemmataceae bacterium
GGAGGGGTCGTAGCATGGCCGACCTGCTGCGACCCCTCCGGGGTCGTCGCACAGCGCGGATCGAAAACCCCGAGTGCGCGAAGCGCGACCCGGGGCTGCGACCCCTCCGGGGTCAGAAGAGTGTGCTTTATCGTCAGTCCACGAGGGACGGCGTTCTTTAACCCAAGCGACCCATGCTCAAGCGACTCGAACTGATCGGGTTCAAGAGCTTCGCCGATCGAACGGCGTTTGAGTTCGCGGCCGGAATCACGGCCGTGGTCGGACCCAACGGCAGCGGCAAGAGCAACGTCGTCGATGCCGTAAAATGGGTGCTCGGCGAACAGTCGGCCAAGTCACTGCGTAGCGGCGCAATGGCCGACGTCATTTTCAACGGCTCAACAACACGCCGACCGCACAGTCAGGCCGAAGTCACACTCACTTTTGATAACGCCAAAGGTTTTCTCGCCACCGAGGCCGTCGAGGTGCGCATTGGTCGCCGAGTTTTTCGTGATGGCCAAAGCGATTATCTCATCAACGGTCAACTGAGCCGGCTCAAAGATGTGAAGGACTTGTTCCTGGGTACCGGAGCGAGTGCCTACAGCATCATCGAGCAAGGGCGTGTCGATGCCGTGTTGCAGGCGTCGCAGGATGATCGACGGGCCATTTTTGAAGAGGCCGCTGGCGTCAGCCGCTATAAGGCAAAAAAGGCCGAGTGTCTGCGTCGATTGGAGCGCGTTGCTCAAAACATCGCGCGGCTGCAAGACATTCTCAACGAGGTTGAACAACAACTCAAGGCGGTTCAGCAACAGGCCGCCAAAGCACAGAAGTATCAGGAACACACAACACAACTCAAGGCGTTGCGCCTGGGCTTGGGCCTGCGCGACTATCGTGCATTCACGGAGCAATTGACTGATGCCGAGACCGCATTGGCATTGCTTCGCGGCCAAATCGAGGCGAGTTCGGCTCAATCCAATGGCTGCACCGAACGCGCCGACCAACTGGCGGCGACGCTGGCAACGGCACTTGTAAAGTTGCGCGAATACGAGACGGCGCAGAACGACGCCAAGTCGCGGGCGGCAGTGTTAGAAGGCTCGATTGCCCACGACAAGGACATGGTGCAACGGCTGGAAGCGGATGCGGCGCGCGATCAGGACCGGCAAACAGCACTCGCGAAACAAGCTGATGAGCTGGTAGCGGCAGCCGATCGCGCGGCAACAGAGTGCGCCAGTGCCGAACAACAAGTCCAAAATGAAGCGGTCGCATGTGACGTGGTTGCTGAACAGGTGCGTGGCATTGCCAAAGCGATCACGTTGGCCCGCAAGCAGGTGGATGCAGCCAAGATCGATCATCTGGAACATCTGCGTGAAGCCGCACGTTGGCAGAACGACGCCGTTAGCGTCAAGGCCCAGATCGATCAGTTGATACGAGAGCGCGAACGGTTATCCGCACGAACGAGCAAAGCAACTGTCAGTCTAACGAGCCTTGATGTCGAGCTGGATTCGCTGCGTCAGGCCGAGTCAGCGCTGGAAGACCGCCTGGCACGGGCACGCGAGATGATCGCGGTCGAGCGGCAAAAAC
>JANLTA010000454.1:0-22159 GCA_031362705.1 Gemmataceae bacterium
GCCGCGACTTCGCTTTGATCGGAATGAACTTGCCGGGAGCTTCGGCGACCTGGGGACGGATTTGCCGTTGCTGGTCGGGTTGATCCCGGCGGCCAATCTGGACCCGTGCGGTGTTCTCGTTACTTATGGTGTCCTGCAAATTCTGACCGGGCTGATTTATGGCTTGCCCATGTCGGTGCAGCCGCTCAAGGCGATGGCGGTACTTGTCATCACGCACAACATTGCCGCACCGGTACTCCATGGCGCGGGACTGGCCATCGGCGTCATCATGTTGGTGCTGGCGGTGACCGGGTTGCTGGAAAAACTGGCCCGCGCGGTGCCACGCTGCGTGGTGCGCGGCTTGCAAATGGGATTGGGGCTGCAATTGGCTCAACTAGCGCTGCGCGATTTCGTGCCCGCGCATGGCAACATCGGCTACATCGTCGCAGCGGTTGGCTTTGCGGTGATGGTGGCACTCGCGGGGAATCGGCGGCTGCCGGCGGGGTTGGTGTTGATCTTATTCGGGTTGGCGTATGCGCTGGTGGATCGGGTAGACCCGAATTCGATCTTGAAGAGCGTCGGCCTCGCTAAGCCGCAAGCGGCCGGGTTTGGGTGGAGCGACATCCTGACAGGATTGCAAGTCTTGGTGTTGCCGCAATTGGCGCTGTCGTTGGGTAACTCCGTGATCGCCACATCGCAAACCGTTACGGATCTGTTCCCCGATAAACCCGTCAGTGTGCGCCGCATCGGCATCACATACGGCGTGATGAACCTGTTGGCGCCGTGGACCGGTGGCGTTCCCGTGTGTCACGGCTGCGGCGGCTTAGCCGGGCACTATGCGTTCGGCGCACGCACCGGTGGCTCAGTCGTGCTTTACGGCTCGTACTTCTTATTGGCAGGGTTGTTCTTCAGCCGTGGCTTTGGCCAACTCATGGAGGTGTTTCCAAAGCCCATTCTCGGTGTGGTGTTGTTGGTCGAGGCACTGGCCTTGATGCGTTTTGTCGGCGACCAAGCCAAAGATAGTCGGGCATTCGCCATTGCCTTGTTGGTGGCCGTGCTGGCGTTTGCTTTGCCGCAAGGGTACGTCGTCGGGTTAATTGTCGGCATGATTGTCTGGTACGTGCCGAACCTGTTCGGCCACACCGATTCGGCACGATAGAATTGAGTCATGTCTCCGCGCAAGTTCGCCACTGATGTCGTTACGACTCTTCGCGAGGCGGGACACGAGGCGTTGTTTGCCGGTGGTTGCGTGCGCGATCAGTTTTTGGGCCTGGAGCCGGATGACTTTGATGTCGCCACATCGGCGCGTCCCGAGCAGGTGCAGAAGTTGTTTCAACGTTCGCTTGCGGTCGGGGCGGCATTTGGTGTCATTGAAGTGCTTGGTCCCAAGCCGCACAAAGTGCAGGTGGCGACGTTTCGTTCCGATGGACCATACAGTGATGCCCGCCGGCCGGATCATGTCGTGTATTCGTCGGCGAAGGAGGATGCCGAGCGGCGTGACTTCACAATAAATGGCATGTTCTTCGACCCGCTGAACGACAAGCTCATTGATTACGTCGGCGGCGAAAAAGACTTGACGGCCAAATTGTTGCGCGCCATTGGTGACCCTGCGGCGCGGTTTCGCGAAGATCGGCTGCGACTGTTGCGCGCTGTGCGTTTCGCTGCCCGGTTTGCTTTGACCATTGAGCCGAAAACGTGGGACGCAGTGAAGGCGATGGCCGGTGAGGTAGTTTCCGTCAGCGGCGAGCGAATTGCCGAGGAGTTGCGGAAGTTGCTCGTGCATTCCAGCCGGGCGGTCGGCGTGCAAATGTTGATTGATGCGGGACTTTTGCGCGCGGTGTTACGCGAGGTGATTCAATCGGATTGTGGTGCATTGGGAAGGTTGCAAGCACCATCGTTCCCGCTAGCGTTGGCCGTGCTTATGAAACATGTATTGTTGTCGGCGCTCGGGAAGCCTTTCGAGCGGCTGCGATTATCCAACGAAGAGCGCGATCAAGTTCGCTGGTTGGTGCGTCACCAAGTCGCGCTCATCGAGCCCGAAAAGTTGCCGCTGCATGTGCTGAAGCCGTTTCTGGCTCATGAATGGATTGCTGAGTTGTTGGCAATGCACCGGGCGTGTGGCCATGTTTACGGTGCTCATTGGTGCGCGATGAAGCTGCGCGAGTGGCCGCACGAAAAGATTGATCCGCCAGCGTTGATTACTGGCGATGACTTGGTGGCGCTGGGGATGGCACCTGGGCCGGCGTTCAAGACGATCTTGGACGCAGTACGGAATGCGCAACTTGACGAGCAGATTGGCGATAGCGAACAAGCGTTGGCGATGGTCCGCACAATGCGGGACTACGTGTCGGGTTGATCCCGTTGCGCCGGGACTCGCCCGAACAATCGAACCTCTCGGTAAACGCGTTAATGTCTGTATGAACTTAGTGTCGCGATCATCACACAAACAACGCCAATTGCCGATGTCATCGGTATGGTTGCGCGCGCCCTCGAACTTTACGACGACACCAAGGCCTTCGGCAATTTCCTCAAAGCCGAGCGCGGCATGGCAGCAAACACCGTGCTTGCTTATGGCCGCGACTTGGAACGTTTCGCCGGCTTCGTGGCGGGCGGCGGGCTGAAGAACTACCTGGCACCGACCTTGCGCGAACTGGCCGGTTATCTCACCCATTTGCGCGATGAGCAACTTGCGCCGGCCAGTGTCGCACGGCATCTCGTCGCACTCAAGATGTTCTTTCGCTTTCTGCGCATGGAAGAGCGTGGCGATCCTCATGCGGTCGAGTTGTTGGCGTCACCGGCACTTTGGGAGCGGGTGCCGCATGTGTTGTCGCCGGAGGCGGTCGAGAAGTTGTTGGGCGGGCCGATGAGTGGTGACCGCTTCTTCTTGCGTGATCGCGCGATTCTGGAAACACTGTATGCGACCGGGGCGCGGGCCAGCGAAGTTGTCGGACTGCAGTTGGCCGATTTGCATCTCGAATCCAGCTTCTGTAAATGCCACGGCAAAGGATCGAAGCAGCGAGTCGTACCTCTGGGCGACGCGGCGAAAATGGCGCTGAAGAGTTATCTCGGTGAACAGCGCGGGGAATTGACACAACGTACCGACAGCGGTCATGTATTTGTCAGCAAGGGCGGCCGGCGGCTAACCCGCGAGTTGTTGTGGATGTTGGTCAAGAAATATGTGAAACGCGCCGGCTTACCCAGCAAGGTGAGTCCGCACACGCTTCGGCACAGCTTTGCCACGCATCTGTTAGCTGGCGGTGCCGACTTGCGCGCCGTGCAGGAGATGCTCGGCCACTCCAGCATTCGTACCACGCAGATTTACACGCACGTCGATCACACACGGCTGAAAGCGATTCACAAACAATTTCATCCACGCGGGCATTGAATTAAGCCCGCAGCGCCAACAAGGTCAAGTCATTGCATTGCTTGCGCTGCGGGCTTAGATATTCGCGGTGGCCAGGATGCAGTCGCTTTGGCCGGCGAGGTAACAGCACCAGGCGGCAAATCGGGCCACCGGTTTCTTCGTCAACAATCGTTGAAACACTGTCGCGTCCTGTCGATGGGCAGCGGCCCGGGCCGAGGAACGCAGCCAGTCGCTGTGCCGGATGCAACGGACACGGACGCCATGGAAGCCGGCCGCAGACAATGTTGCCGTTAACGTGTCTGGTGCAAAGTGGGTGAGATGCCGTGGCAGTTCCAGGCCAAACCATGATTTGCCAAACCACTGGTACGGCCAACTGGCGATGTTCGGCACCGCGACATACAGCCGACCGCTGGGAGTCAACAGCCGTCGCGCTTCACGCAACACTTCGACGGGCCGATGAACGTGTTCCAGCACATGCCACATGGTGACGACGTCGAACGATTCGGGCGAGAGCTTCGGGTGGGGCAACGTGCCGACATGGACGGGGACGCCGAGCCGGGCGCTGACCCGCCCTGCCGTGTCCGCGGAGATGTCCATTCCGGAGACGTTCCAACCCTGATCGCGCATTCGTTCGAGGAACGAGCCGCCGCCGCACCCGAAATCGAGCAGCCGACCCTGACCATGCCATGGCAACGCTCGCCGCTCGGCACACGGCCGGCCACGCAACCAAGCCAGGGGTGCCGACTTGTTGGTATGTTTGACGGGTTTGCTGCGATGCGGTCCGTAGTCGGCGGGGTAGAAGTTGCCGATGGTCGATTCATCCGGCCGCGGACAAGTGTATTGCAAACCGCAGTCGGCACAACGGACCACGGCGAACCATAGGCCATCGCCATGAATGTCCTGGGCTTCCAACGTGGTTGCACGGCGCGCGCTATTGCAGAGCAAGCAATTCGGTTCTTCCCACCAAATCGCTTGCCGCGCGGTCTGAACGGCAACAGCGGCCGACGCCATCGCTTCGCGTCCTTGCACTGCCGGAGGCCCCAGATGACCTCGCGGTCGCCAGAGTTTACCGTGGAACGGCCGTAATGGTCAACCGCAGGCGTACCGACGCCAATTCATTGTTTCAGCCTCTCGAACGATCAACAATTATGGCGGGCGTATGACCTTGAACTGAAGCCATAGTCAAGACGGGATTTGAAGCCGACGTTTGTTTCAGGCCAGAGGGGGTGCCCTCTCCAAAAGAACTAAATGGAATGAAACGACTTTTTTCTCATCAGCATAACTCCTTTTTCAAATATATGTTGTGGCAAAAATGCCAATTTCCCTGATACGGGACCGAGTCGGAATGAAATGCACGGGGCAGACGTGTTACCAACTTTGAATTGGTCGGCCAAGCTAGAAATCGTCTCCTCGCAAAGTCGAGCGCGTCGGAGCCGAACACTTGACGAAATAGAACACGCAAATAGTCTTATTGAGACTGAATCTCAATAGCACTTGGCGGCTTACCGCGTGAATACGACATTTTCGATTCCGCTCGACATGGTACATCCCGGCGTATGGGCTGACGTGGTCGATGTTTACGGCGATTCGGCGTGGATTGGACGCATGGCGGAACTGGGCATTCGTCACGGTAGCCGACTTCGGATGATCAAGCCCGGCCACCCATGCATTGTTGAAGTCGGAGCTACCCGGTTGAGTGTTCGTGGCGATGATGTCGGGCAAATCCTGGTGTGTCCTACCGAGCTGGCGTAATGACATTAGACCGCATGTTGCCGGGCGGTGTCGGTCGCGTGGCTGCCCTTGCTGGTGAGCCGTCGTTGGTTCAGCGACTCTATGAATTGGGTTTTTTGGAAGGCGAATTGATTGAAGTGTTGGCGATTGCTCCACTGGGCGATCCGCTGGAGATTCGTTGCGGTGGTGCCCGGCTGAGTTTACGCAAGTCGGAAGCGGCCGGGGTCAGCCTTGTGGATCAACTCTAACTCACTTCCAACATGACCTGCACGCGCACCTTGACCGTGGCTCTGGTCGGCAACCCCAACGCGGGCAAGACGACGCTCTTCAACGCACTGGCAGGTTTGCGCCAACGTGTCGGCAACTATCCCGGCGTCACCGTGGAAATGGCCAAGGGTCGGTGCCGAACCGGCGACATTGACATTCACCTCGTTGATCTCCCTGGCACTTATAGTTTGGCCGCTCGCAGTCCGGATGAATCCGTGGCCGTGGATTTGTTGCTCGGTCGCGTTGCCCATGAGCAACAGCCGGATGTCATCGTTGCAGTCGTCGATGCGTCGAATCTGGATCGACATTTGTATCTGGTGACGCAATTGTGCGAATTGGGCCGGCCGGTGGTCATCGCCCTCAACATGATCGACGTGGCCGACAAGCAAGGTGTAAAGATCGATGCAGCTCGACTGGCCGAACTGATCGGGTTGCCGATTATCCCGATCCAGGCAAACAAAGGCATCGGGCTTGACCGTCTCACGGCGGCGATCCAACAAGCCGCTAATGATGGCGATGTTCCACCGACCGTGCCGTTCCCCGAAATATTCGACAAGGAAGCCGATCGATTGGCTGCGCGATTGCCGGACGTTCCGGCGTTTCTCATTCGTCGCCTGATCCTGGATGTCGGCGGGCAAGCGGAAACACAGGCAGCATTAACACATGGCCGTGAGTTAGTCGATGAAGTGGCCGCCGTGCGCAAGCGCCTGGCCGCCGCCGATTGTCCGGTGCCTGCCGTGGAAGCACGTGCCCGTTACTCATGGATTCGCAAAGCGACGACAGTGGCGGTCACGAGGCCAGCCCAACCACCCGTATCGGCCACGGATCGCATTGATCGCATTGTCACACATCGCATTTGGGGCACACTGATTTTTCTGGTCGTGATGGCACTGGTGTTTCAATCGATCTTTACGGCCGCCGTGCCGGCGATGGATGTCATCAATGCAGGTAAGGACTTGCTTGCCAACATTATCCGCAATCACATGCCGGCAGGACCGCTGTCGAGCCTGATCGCCGACGGCATCGTTGAAGGTGTGGGCAGCGTCGTCGTGTTCTTGCCGCAGATTCTGATTCTGTTTGGCTTTCTCGCCATATTGGAAGACTGCGGCTACATGGCCCGGGCGGCCTTCCTCATGGACAAGTTGATGAGCAAGGCCGGGCTTTCGGGTAGATCGTTCATTCCATTATTGTCATCCGTGGCCTGTGCGATACCGGGCGTCATGGCGACACGAGTGATTGAGCAACCGCGCGATCGGCTGGCCACGATACTGGTCGCGCCGCTAATGAGTTGCTCGGCACGTTTGCCGGTTTACGCGCTATTGACCTCCGCCTTTCTTACGGTTGGTCATGCCTGGTGGGTGCCTGGAGTCACGCTTTTCGGTCTTTACATGCTCGGTTTTGTTTTAGCACCGCTGGTGGCATTGTCATTGAAGCGCACGTTGCTGCGCGGGCCGACGCCCTCGTTTGTCATGGAGATGCCTCAGTATCAGTGGCCGAGTTTGCGTTCCGTGGCGTTCCGCATGTACGACCGCGCCAAGGCGTTCCTCGTCCGCGCAGGTACGTTCATTCTCGCGTCGATGGTGCTTGTCTGGGCGCTCCTGTACTTTCCATCGCACGATGCAAATGGCCAATCCTACGATGTGCGCCTGACTGAACTGCGGCATCAGGCCGACGACTTGCGCGGCGAAGCTAAGGAACAAGTCGAGCGACACATTGATGAACTGAACGGTGAATGGCGGCGGCAGAGTTGTTTGGGCCGGGTGGGACGGTGGATCGAACCCGTTGTCGAGCCGTTGGGGTGGGATTGGAAAATCGGCATGGCGGCCGTTGCGAGTTTTCCAGCGCGCGAAGTGGTCGTCGGCGTGCTCGGGCAGATATACAACCTTGGCCGTAAGGGCGACGATGAGTTGCAAGAACCGCTGGGCCAGGCCCTACGCGAAGCAACATGGCACGACGAGCGCGGCGGCCGGCCGGTGTTCTCGGTAGCGACCGCACTGTCGTTGATGGTGTTTTTCGCACTCTGTTGCCAATGTGCCTCAACGCTCGCCGTCATCCGAAGAGAAACCGGCAGTTGGAAATGGCCCGCGTTCGCTTTTACCTACATGACGGTGCTGGCTTATGTGGGAGCGCTGGTGGTGTACCAAGTGGGGAGCCGGATCAATTAGCCATGCTCGCACAATACACCATCATCGCCGCAATAGTTGCAATGTCACTTGCATATCTCGGCCAGCGGGCCGCGCGGACTTGGCGTGGTCGTTGCTCTTCGGGTTGCGGGTGCAAGCCGGTGGATGTGAAAAAGAATGAAGGGATCGCAACGGAATCATTGGGCATGATCAAGCGCTGATGCTCTCAATGTATCCTTTTCCAAGTACTTCGCACCGCAGAGCCACAACACGCCGCCGACCAAGACCAACAGCGACACGAGCATGAAGCTCAAATTGCGATCGCCGTGGTTATGGTCGGTGATCCAACCCATCAGAGGCGGCGAAGGCACGTCACCGAGTATGTGAATGATGAAGATGTTCACGGCATAACCGGCGGCACGAATCTGCGGCCGCGTGACATTGGCAAGAATTGTGTTCGTCGGGCCGGTATTGAAGAACAAGAAGAACACGGCGAGAAACACGAACACCCACGCTAACGGAAACGGCATCCAAATCATCAGGAGCAGCATCGGGAAGCCAAGCAACATGGCGCTGCCTGAGACGAGAAAATACGAACCGGGATAGCGTGGCCGCAGCCAATCCCCGACCCAGCCACCGGCAAGGGTCGCCAGAAAACCAGCAATCACCGTCAGTCCGCCAAAGAATGTTACCGGCCCGACTCCAGCGATCTTGGGTACCTCCCGCCATTTCAGGTAGTCCGGCATCCAAAACGCCAAGCCACCGAGGGCGAACGTCATGGCCGCCATGCCAAGCGTGTTGAAGACGTAGGACGGCGTGCGCAGAAGCGACAGATAGTCGTCGAGTCGCAATGGCTGCGTCGGTTGAGTTGGACCCGCGGTTTTCTTTTCCGACCGCGACATGAGGAAGCACAAACACCCGAGTACCAACCCCGGCGGGACGACGAGGTAAAACGCCCAGCGCCATTGCAAAGATGATCCCGCAACCACTTCGCCGAGCGCGTAGCCGAGTGCGCTGCCTACGGGAATGGCCATGTAGAAATAGGAGAGAATCTTGCCGCGGCGTTCGACCGGATACATGCCGGCCAGCAGTGTCGGCGCAATGGGGCCGTATGCTGCTTCACCGATACCGACAAAGCAGCGTGTTGCGAAGAGTGCCCAATACTCGAAGGCAAGCGTGCCGCCCCAATGCCATCCCGATGCGCCGCTGGCCAGGCTCCACAAGATCACGCCAAGACCAATCAACCACCACCGCGATACTCGGTGTGCCAGCACACCGAAGATCGGCGCGGCCAGCATGTAGGTAACGAGAAACGCCGTCGAGAGCATGCCCATTTGGGCTTTGACCGATCCACTGGCGGCAGCATTTGGAAATAGTTCCTCTTGAATTTGCGGCTCGACTGCCGCAAGGACATAGCGATCAATGTAGTTGAAGAGATTGATCGCAATCAAAAGTGCCAGTGCGATGATCGGCCCGCGAGTCGATGGTCGGTCAGACACGATAGCCTCCCTGCCGAGTCAATTGAACGCCGTTAGCATACCAACTAGCCGGCGCGGTCGGCAGCATCGGTATAAACGGCAAGCTCGAAATGCAATCACAATGATCGACCGATAGCAGTGAATCGCGGGACTAGCCGCTTGGACGATACCTTGGCGATCACTATGCCACGCTGGATTTCGCTAACTTTGATAGTCGCTCTGTCCGCGCTTGCGCTGGCGGGTGATTTGCGCTCGCCGCTATTGCAGACGCTGGGAGCCGACACGTGGCATCAGGCTGGCTATCGCGGTCGTGGCGTGATCGTGGCCGTGCTCGACATCGGCTTTCGCGGCTATACCAATTCGCTGGGCGTGACCTTGCCGCGCTCCATTCATGCCAAGTCATTTCGACTCGATGGCAACATCGAGGCACGTAAGAGCCAACACGGCGTGGTGTGCGGCGAGATCGTTCATGCAATTGCGCCGGACGCGGACATTCTTTTCGTCGATTGGCAACCGGATTCGCGGGAGAGCTTCCTGGCCGCGGTTGACTGGGCGAAACGGAAAGGCGCAAAGATCATCACCTGTTCGGTCGTGATGCCGGCATGGAGTGACGGCGAAGGCGGAGGCCCGACGCACCACGCGCTCAACACGATTGCTGGTGACAACATGTTATGTGTCGCCTGTGCCGGCAATCTCGCCAAGCGGCACTGGGCCGGCAGGTTTCAACCAGATGCCGACGGTTGGCACCGCTGGCCGAACGGGTCAATTGATAACGTGGTCACGCCGTGGGGCGATGATGTCGTATCGCTGGAACTCAGTTCGTCGGGTCACGCCTTCGAGGTGTACGCGTTCGACGAAGGTGGCAAGCAAGTTGGTTGGGCAGCGTCATTGCCCGCCGGGTCAGGGGCTGCCGTCCGCTTCACGCCGCGCTACAAGGCCCAATACTCGTTACGCGTGCGCTCCAAGACCGGGGGATCATTCCACGTCGCCGCTCTTGGCGCTTGGCTCGGGCAACACCGCGAACGCAGCAGCATTGCCTTTCCTGGTGACGGCTCGGAATGGTTGACCGTCGGCGCTTGGGAGAATGGTCGTCGCGCGAAATACAGTTCGTGCGGGCCAAACTCGATCACACAAAAGCCGGACGTGGTCGCGCCGGTGCCATTTGCCAGCCGTGAGCGATCAACCCCGTTTGGCGGCACGTCGGCCGCCGCCCCGCAAGCTGCCGCGTTGGCCGCCTTGTATTGGTCACGATTCACAAATGCAACGGTAGCGGAAGTCAAAGCCGTGTTGCGCACATCTGCTGAGGATGTCGCAACTCCCGGCGTGGACGACGAGTCCGGATGGGGACTGCTACACCTACCGCCGGTACATCGGAAGCCGCAACGATAGTGACTCGTTTGATTAGCTCAGCAAGAACACCTTGGCAATCGAAAAGTAAATGACGATTCCCGTCACGTCCACAAAAGTGGCGACGAACGGGCTGGAGGCGATACCGGGATCCACGCCGATGGCACGGAAGACGAGTGGAAGCATCGAACCAATGAGCGTGCCCCACAAGCAGATGCCAAAGACGGCCAGCGCGATGACGTAGCTTAGTAGCCAACGATCCGCCGGGGGCTGCAACAGTTTAGACGACTTTGGCATCGTCACGACGCGTTCGCCGTTTCGATCTTCGACCTTCGGCGACTGCCCATCGGGGAACTTGACCCGACGATAACTATGTACGGGATATTCCAGCGTCGTCTTTTCGGGCAATTCAAACACGCCATCGGGCAGTTGCTTCAATTGGGCATCCCCGGCCATTCTGACCATGACAGCCTCGTCGAGTTCGCGGTCGCCACCGCGTGTCGATTCCGGTGTCAGGCTGCCGCGAAAGAAGCCGATGATGCCAAGTGTTAAACCCAACACAAGACCCATCAATAATTCATGGCGCAGGACTCTGGCCCAGTCGCGCGGTCCTAGTTGGCCCAGCGCCATCGCGCGGGTTATTAGCGTGGCAGCCTGGGAACCAGAGTTACCTCCAGTGGAAATGCACAGAGGTACGAAGAGGCTGAGGACGACCAGCTTACCGATCTCGCTTTCGAAATGCGAAAGGGCCGTGAACGTGAACAATTCAGCGCCGAAAAGGCATGACAGCCAAAAGGCGCGGGTTCGCCAGACAGTAAGGAACGGCGCTTCGAGATAGTTCTCGGCCAGCGGACCTAATCCACCCATCTTGTGAACAGCCTCAGTGGCTTCTTCAACCACCACGTCGATCACGTCGTCATGGGTGACGATACCGACCAGGCGGTGGTCGTCATCGACAACTGGCACGGCCAACAAGTCATATCGGGCCAGTTCCTGGGCAGCAAGATCGCGGTCGTCGCCGGTTTTCAGCGTGACCGGCTCAGTTTCCATCAGCTCGCGCACTGGTGTTTGCCGCGATGACAGGATCAACTCACGCAACGATACCACGCCGAGCAGCTTGCGCGAGGCTTCTTCCAATACATAGATGTAATAAATCGTCTCCGAGTTCGGCGCGAGCAGGCGCAGGCGGTCGATTGCTTCGCCGGCGCGAAGGTTGGCCGGCAACCAGGCATAATCCGTCGTCATCAGGGCGCCGACTGTGCCTTCTTTGAAGGCCATCATGGTCTTGATGTCTTTGCGGTCCGCTTCATCGACGAGGCGCAACAAGCCATCGGCAACTCGTGGTGGCAACCGTCGCAACAAGTCCACACGGTCGTCATGCGACATCTGCTCGATCAGCCGTGCCATCTGTGGCTGGCCCGCACCCTCGGCCATTTCCACCTGTTGCTCGATGGGAAAGTAACCAAAGATATTCGCCTGATCCCGGATGGTTGCATGGCTCAGAATCCGCCAGGTCTGATCGAGTGGAAACTCATCAAGCACCTCGGCAATGGTAGCTGGGTGCAGCGTCTCGCAAAAAGTGCGCATCTCCGCCGAGTCATCATCAGCCAACATTTGCCGAACTTCCGGGCCGAAAAGCGGATGACTCATGGCTTATCTCCAAATGTAGGGTGGGTCGAGGCTTTGCGAGACCCACCGGAGCGTTTGGCCCCAATAATGGGTCTCGCAGACTCGACCCACCCTACGAATTCGACTGCGGAAGATTGTTTAGTCTGTTGCTTCGCCGCATTTCATGTTGTCGATCAGTCGCGTGGTTCCGATCTTCGCGGCGATGATGGCCAGCGCGTCGGTTGTAGGGGGGGCAAACGACAGCGGGTCAACGACGGCGGCGTAGTCCAGTTTCATGTCTGAGGCGGTTGCGACTACACGCTGCATGATGTCTTGCAACCGCGTCGCGTCACGTTCACCGGCAGACCACGCGGCTTTGGCCGAGGTCAACGCTTGCGACAACACCACTGCTTGTTCCCGCTGGGTCGCGTCAAGATAACGATTCCGCGAACTCAGGGCTAGCCCATCCGACTCGCGCACGGTCGGCACGATCACCAAGTACACCGGCAAGTTGCCGTCACGGACGAGTTGTTTAATCACGGCGACTTGCTGCGCATCTTTCTGTCCGAAATACGCCACATCCGGTTGCACCTGATTGAACAACTTCCACACGACAGTGGCAACGCCGCGAAAGTGGCCGGGACGGCTCGAGCCTTCGTAAATACTCCCGAGCGTCCCCACGTCGATATTCGTCGCGAATCCGTCCGGATACATCGCCTTGGCATCGGGCACGAAGATCACATCCGCACCATGCGTGGTACAAAGTGCCTTGTCCGCATCGAACGTGCGCGGATAGCGATTGTAATCTTCGTTCGGCCCGAACTGAGTCGGGTTCACGAAGATGGACACGACGACGACATCGCACTCGGCCCGTGCTTGTTCAATGAGGGCGACATGGCCAGCGTGGAGCGCGCCCATTGTGGGCACGAAGCCGACGACCATTCCTTGACGTTTGGAACCGGCCAACCGCTTACGGAGGGCATCTACGGTTTCCGCGACGACCAGTTCACGCACTTGATGCTGCTTGGCCAGCACCAGGTTCAAATAGGACCGTCGTATGTGCTGCTTCAATCCCAATTCGGCGGCGATGCGCATGACCAAATCGCGTGCCCTGACCATTTCGGCTTCATCGGCGACGATTTCAACTTCCGCATAGGTGCCAACGCCGTCAACATCGTCGATGGTCGCTTGCACATCGAAGTCGCCTCGTCGGGTTTCAAATACTTGCCGCGACTTCTTGACGACGCCGGTGGGTCGGTAGCCGAGCCGCACCAACAATTCGCGCCATTGGGCGGCCGCTTCTGGTCCATCCGGCAGAGGCAGCTCCAATTCCGGCCGCGTCTTGGTCTGCGTATCAAGTTTCGGTCCCTTATAGGTGATGACATTGGTGTCGCCGATACTGCGGATGCGCAGTGCCTCATCCGTGCGGGCGAAATGGCGATCCGGCGCGTTGAAATAATGATCTTCGTCTCGCCGGGCCGGCAGCCGCGTCCATTGACTCAACCGGGCGGCAAACGCGTCAACATCGTTGAGGGCGAATTTCATTTCGACTTCGAGCATAGCAATCCTCGCGCTGTCCTAACGGCTCGCTTCTACAATCTTGATAACCCGAGTTGCGGAGATTGGCGATGGCGGAGTTTGCGACGGTGTGTCAGCGCGGCGACATTCCGGCCAATGGTGGCAAGACAGTGTTGGTCGGCGACAAGCTTGTGGCTGTGTTCGACGATGCCGGCACACTCTGCGCCATCACCGACACCTGCCCGCACATGGGTGCATCGCTGGGAGCCGGCCACCTTGAAGACGGCGTCGTCACCTGCCCTTGGCACGCCTGGCGTTTTCGTGTCGCCGACGGCACGTGGGAAGACAATCCTAAGATCAAGGTTCCTCGCTTTGAAGTTCGCCAAGTTGGTGAAGAGGTGCAAGTGATGACTTAGGCGTAAGGTGCGACCTGTCGCCGCTTCGGCAATATCGCTAAAAATGCCAGCGGTAGCGATCACTCATCCCACGAAGCGAGAACCATCATGCCGGCTTATCTCATCGTCAACATCGAAATCACCGATCCGGACAAGTATGCCGAGTACATCAAAGTCTGCCCGGCCACCGTCACCAAATTCGGCGGAAAATACATTGCCCGCGGCGGCAAGACCGAGAAGATTGAAGGCAACTACGAACCGAAGCGCATGGTTTTGCTGCAATTCGACACCATGGATCAGGCGAAAGCCTGGTGGGCATCGGAGGAATATCGCACGCCGAAATCGATCCGGCATGCGTCATCGAAAACAGACATGATATTGTTCGAAGGCATTTAGCTCTATGTCCATTCACGTGGATCGCTGGTGGACCAACGCCCGGCTGGCGACTTTCGCGCCGCGAATGCCCGACTACGGCACGAAAGAGAATTATGCCATTGGCGTCAGCGGCAACCGCATTGTCGCGATTGTGCCGACGATTGAGGCGACAGGTGGCGAAGTCATTGACGTTGAGGGCCGCTGGATCACGCCGGGGCTGATCGATTGTCACACCCACTTGATCTACGGTGGCAACCGCGCCGACGAGTGGGAAATGCGGCTGACCGGCGTGCCGTATGCCGAGATTGCCCGGCGCGGCGGCGGCATCCTCAACTCGGTGCGGGCGACACGGGCGATGAGTGAGGAGGAACTCTATCAAGCCGCCTTGCCGCGTTTGCTGGCATTGATGGCTGAAGGCGTCACCACAGTTGAAATCAAATCGGGTTATGGCCTCACGGTAGACGATGAACTGAAGATGCTGCGTGTGGCGAAACGATTGGGCCAGGATCATCCAGTGGGAGTATCGCCAACATTGTTGGC
Organism: Gemmataceae bacterium; assembly: GCA_031362705.1. Lineage (GTDB taxonomy): Bacteria > Planctomycetota > Planctomycetia > Gemmatales > Gemmataceae > JAIBBI01. The sequence continues at coordinate 14,726 of JANLTA010000454.1, forward strand.
TGCCCACGCCGTGCCGCCGGAATTCGCGGATCGGGCCGATGAGTATGTCGATGTCATCATTAGCGAGATGATCCCGGCCGTGGCCTCCGAACGCCTTGCCGACGCCGTTGATGTGTTTTGCGAGGCGATTGCCTTTTCGTTGCCGCAATGCAAACGCATTTGGCAAGTCGCGAAGGAGCATGGACTAGGCGTGAAAGGCCACGTCGAACAACTGAGCAACCAACACGGTGCGGCTGCGTTGGCTCGACTCGGCGGATGGTCGGCCGACCACCTGGAGTATCTCGACGAAGATGGAGTCCAAACAATGGCTAAGGCTGGCACCATTGCGGTGTTGTTGCCCGGAGCCTACTACTTTCTCCGCGAAAAACAGAAACCGCCAGTGGAGAAACTGAGACTAGCCGGAGTGCCCATGGCCGTCGCGACAGATTTGAATCCCGGCACGTCGCCATTTGCTTCGCTTCGCCTGGCGATGAACATGGCCTGCGTGCTGTTTGGCTTGACTCCGGAAGAAGCGCTGGCCGGAGCGACACGCCATGCCGCTAGGGCGCTGCGGCTCGAAGATCGCTTTGGCACGTTGACCGTCGGCAAAAGCGCAAGTTTCGTCGTGTGGGATGTCGAGAGTCCTGTCGAGATCGTTTGCGCGCTGGGCGTTAATCCGATGTATCATCGCGTCATGCACGGCGAGGTGACGCATGGTCGAAATTGACATGAGCGTTTGGACCGGCCGCGATGACACGCCAACTGAAGGCCCGAATGCGCTGCGCTGGTGGCAATGCGTGAAGCCATACACGCCGAATGCGGAACCGGGACTCGTGCTTATTGGGTTTGCCTGCGACGAGGGTGTCCGACGGAATGGCGGTCGAATTGGGGCGAAAGATGGGCCGCGAGCCATTCGAAAAGCACTTTCGAATCTAGCATGGGTTCCAAACGACGAAATTTATGATATCGGCGATTTGAGTTGCGAAGGCGAAAACCTAGAGACTGCACAAAAGGAACTCGCAGCCACCGTCGGGTCGGTTATTCAAGCTGGCCATCATCCATTGGTAATTGGTGGGGGACACGAAACTGCGTGGGGAACATTTCAAGGCATCGCAAGTGCATTGCCTGACCGTTCGATAGGTATCATTAACCTCGATGCACATTTCGACATTCGTCCAGATAAGCGGTCGACGTCGGGTACGCCCTTCGCGCAAATGGCCGCGCAAAGTGCTACGCATCGGTGGGAGTTCCGGTATTTGCCGCTGGGCATCAGCAGCACTTCGAATACCCTGGCGACGTTTGACCGCGCTCGGGAGTTGGGCATCGATTTTCTCTTTGATGAACAAATGGAGCTTCAGCAAACCGGATTCGTCTTAGATCGCTTGCTTCCGTTCATCCAAACCAGCGATGTCGTTTTCTTGAGTATCGATTTGGACGTGCTTCCGCCATGGATAATGCCTGCGGTTAGCGCACCGTCTGCGAGGGGTATTGCATTGGAAATGGTCGAGTTGGTCATCGACACCGTTGCAAATAGCGGCAAGCTCGAGGCTGTAGACGTGGTTGAGTTCAATCCGCAATTCGATACGAACCAATTGGCGGCTAGAACAGCCGCGCGGTTGATTGCGCGATTTCAAGAATGGGTTATTCGATGAGCCAAAGCGACATGTCAACACGCTCGATTCGTGCCCCGCGCGGCACGCAGCGCAGCTGCAAATCCTGGCTCACCGAAGCCGCGCTGCGCATGTTGATGAATAATCTGGACCCTGACGTTGCCGAGCGGCCCAACGAACTCGTGGTGTATGGCGGCATAGGCCGGGCGGCGCGCAACTGGGAGTGTTTCGACAAAATCGTCGAAGTGTTGCGCCGGCTCAATGACGATGAGACGCTGCTGATTCAATCCGGCAAGCCCGTCGGCGTGTTTCGTACGCATCCCGATGCGCCGCGCGTGTTGATTGCCAACTCGAATCTGGTGCCACACTGGGCCACGTGGGAACATTTCAACGAACTCGATCGCAAAGGCCTGATGATGTACGGTCAAATGACGGCCGGCAGTTGGATCTACATTGGCAGCCAGGGCATCGTGCAAGGCACCTATGAGACGTTTGCCGCGATGGCGCGCAAGCATTTTGACGGAGATTCAGCCGGCCGTTGGATCCTCACCGGCGGCCTCGGCGGCATGGGTGGCGCTCAACCATTGGCGGCGACCATGGCCGGCTTCGGGATGTTAGCTGTCGAGTGCGATGAATCACGCATCGACATGCGCTTGCGGACCCGCTACCTTGACCGCAAAGCCGCGACGCTTGACGAAGCACTCAAGATCATCGGCGAGAAAAATGCGGTTTCCATCGGGCTGCTTGGCAACGCCGCCGATGTATGCGCAGAATTGGTGCGGCGCGCGATCACACCCGACATCGTCACGGATCAAACGAGCGCTCACGATCCACTAAATGGTTATTTGCCTCAGGGTTGGACGTTGGCACAATGGCGTGAACGAGTGAAAACCGATCCTGCGGGAGTGGTCAAGACCGCGAAACAGTCCATGGCAGTACATGTAAAGTCGATGCTCGACCTGCAAAAGCGAGGCGCAATCGCCGTCGACTATGGCAACAACATTCGACAGATGGCCAAAGAAGAAGGTGTGACCAATGCCTTCGACATACCCGGCTTTGTGCCGGCGTACATTCGGCCCCTGTTTTGCGAAGGTATCGGCCCGTTCCGCTGGGTCGCGCTTTCCGGCGACGCCGCAGACATTTATCGAACGGATGCCAAGGTCAAAGAGTTGATGCCGAATCATCCGCAGTTGCACAACTGGTTAAACATGGCACGTGAACGCATCGCATTCCAAGGCTTGCCAGCCCGCATCTGTTGGGTCGGTTTGCGTGACCGGGCACGATTGGGGCTTGCGTTCAACGAGATGGTCGCCAAAGGCGAAGTGAAAGCGCCGATAGTCATTGGCAGGGATCATCTGGATTCAGGTTCGGTCGCCAGCCCGAATCGTGAGACCGAAGGCATGATGGACGGTTCCGATGCCGTTTCGGACTGGCCATTATTGAACGCACTTTTGAATACAGCCTCCGGTGCGACATGGGTATCATTTCATCATGGCGGCGGCGTCGGCTTGGGTTTCAGCCAACACGCGGGCGTGGTGATTGTGTGCGATGGCACGGAAGCGGCGGCGAAACGCATTGGTCGCGTGCTCTGGAACGACCCCGGCACCGGCGTGATGCGCCACGCCGATGCGGGATATGAAATTGCGGAACGGATGGCTGACGCTTGTCAGTTGGATTTGCCAATGAGTAGCGCTAAGCCGTAAACCGCAGCATTGTTACAGATACTCATACCCAATCTGAAACGTAATTCGGCCATCGTCCAGTCGGCGGATATCGGTGATGTGGACCCACCAGGCGCCAGATTTCAGCGAGCGGCTGCTGGGCACGGTGTCGGGCGTGAACGAACGGTTCGACGGACTGGGATACGGCACCGCCCCGAGGAACTTGCGTGTGCCTTCATTGCCGCCGATGCCGTGTGATTCTTCCAACACTGGCCGACCATCGACGACGCGCCAGATCAGCATTCCTTCGCCGGGCAGGTCGCGATCAAAGTTCTTCTTGACGCGGTTTTCAAGCAACAGATACTCCGAGCCATCAGGTCGCAACAGTACCTTGTAACACTCGCTGGCGTTGCTCTGCACCGGGCTGAGAATGAGTTTCTGCTTCACGCGCGGGTCGATGACTGTCGGCTTCAGCCAACCCATTTGTTCCTTGCACCAGGCGGAGAAGTGCAGCGGCTTGCCATCCTGGCCGTGGCCGCTGCTCATCGAACACCAGATACCCAGGCCGATCTCACCGGGGTTTTCCGGCCGGGCGTATAGATCAGGCAATCCCAACATGTGGCCGAACTCGTGGGAAATCACACTAATCGACGCCATGCGTTCACTGGCGGTACCGCTACCGGCCCGTTCGCCGCCCTCGGGGCAAATGAAGTAAGCCAAACGTTTGCCCTTGTACGAGAACCCCGATCGGTGCGGCCAATAAATGCCGCCACGCTGCGTTTGCACACGCCGGCCGGCATAGATGAAGAAGATGCCGTCGTAATCCTTCAACGCATCATCACCATCCCGTGCCATGAGTTGGTCGCACGCCTCGGTGAGCAGGGCGGCCCGGTTCGAAGTCTGCGCGTATTCGGCACGTTTCTTGCCGACGGTCACGCCGTTGAAGACTTTCCCGGTGACCTTGAACTTGCCAAAGGACAGCTCGTTGTAATAGTCGTTCACGCTGCCGTAAACGGTCTGCCCAGTGGCACTCTTTTCCTTATACGTCTCCGAGCTGAACAATGCCGATTCCCAATCGGCGGGCTTGGCCTTTTCGTTGAGCGTCACGTCATTGAACGCGATCGGAATGACAGCCAATCGATACACAGGCCGGCGAAATGTCCGCGGGTTGTCGACATTCCATGCCGTCAGCGTGGGCATGTCTTCGGGGGACAATGGGAGCGCGAGCTTGACCGGTAAGGCCATTTTCGCATCCGCTCGACGAATCTCGACGGTGATAACATCGCCTGGATATCTCTCGCCTACATTGTTGCGCAAATCTACCAGCGACTTCGTAACGGAACCTTCGATGCGCGTGACGACATCGCCGACGAGCAATCCGGCATTTTCGGCTGGGGACCCGGAAACAACGCCTTCGATCTTTACGCCGTCGCTTTGCTCGATCAATTGAACGCCCAGTACCGGGCGATCCCGCATCGGGTTTGATCGGGCAAGCAGAAGCGCCTCCGCGGTCAGATCTTTGCCGTCACGAACTACAACCAACCTGATAGTTTCGCCGGCACGGCGATTCGATAATTGCTCGCGAAGGCCCTCAACGGTTGCGACATTCTGTCCCATGACGGACTTGATGTTGTCGCCGACTTTCAGGCGGGCAGCCTCGGCGGCGGAGGCGATTTCGACGCTCGCAATTCGCAATGCGTTTCCGACGACTTCGACATGAACGCCCAGATGTCCAGCCAACGCGGCCTGAAAACGCGAACCTTGCAGCGGAATCGCTTTGGCCGCGGTGGCCGTCGTCTTGTATTCCGCCAAATCGCCCGGGGCCGGATCGGCGGCGTGAGATGTCGCTGCGAGATTTACTGCGATGCAAACTGCAATTATCCAACGTAGCATAGCTCGGCATCCGGGTACATTGTGCTGGCTCATCTTGATTCTACTCCACCCGTGTCAAGCCCGTCAGCGTGATTTGGCTATCTGCTGCAACTCGGCGACCACGTCGGCGATGGGGATTTCCCGCTGTGCCGGTTGGCCTTTGCGCCATTCGTCGCGAGAGGCCACTTTGGCCGAGGCGGCGGCACCGGCGGCCATGTCCTTGATTTGCACCACGCCGCGGGCAAACTCGTCGCCGCCGGCGATCAGTGCGTAGGGAATACCCACCTTGTCGGCGTATTTGACTTGCTTGCCCATGCCGCCTTCGCCGAGAAAGACCTCGGCATTCAAGCCGGCATTGCGCAGCTTCTGCGCCATCTCCAAATACCAGGTCATGCGTGCTTGCTCCACGACGACGACGAGGACATGGGCGGTGGCCGTGGACACTGGTTCGCGCACCAGCTTCAGCGCTTCCAACATGCGATCGACGCCGATGGATGCACCAGTGGCCGGCACTTTCACGCCGGTGAAGCGTTCGACCAGATCGTCATAACGGCCACCGCCGTAGACGCTGCCGAATTGCCGGGTGTTGCCGTCTTCGTCTTTGATCGCTTTGGTGATGACGCCTTCAAAGACGGGACCGGTGTAATAAGCCAAACCGCGAATCACCGTGGGATCGAAGCTCACTCGATCATTCTGATAGCCTAGCGCGGTGAGGTACTCGTCAATTTGCCGAAGCTCGGCGACACCGATGGCACCTGTAGGCGTTTGGCCCACGAGTTGATCCAACTCCGCAATCACTTTGCCGCGCTCACTAGCACCACTTCGCAAGTAACGCAACACGACGTTGATCTGATCTTTGGTAAGCCCCGCGCCTTCCATCTTGTCGCCGGACTCGTCCTTGCGGCCGGGGCCGAGCAGATCGATTACGCCTTCTTCGCCGAGCCGGTCGAGCTTGTCGATGGCCCGCAAAACGGCCAACGACTTTTCAGCGTCGGCACCGCACACTTCGAGCACGCCCTGCATGATCTTGCGGTCGTTTACTTTCACGATGTAGTCGGAGCGGCCAAAGCCGAGCGCTTCCATCGCATCGCAAATCACGCAGCACACCTCGGCGTCGGCGGCCATGCGCGGCGTGCCCACGGCGTCGAAATCGAATTGCATGAACTCGCGGAAGCGGCCCGGCCCTGGCTTCTCGTAACGCCAGACCGTGCCGATCTGATAGCGGCGAAACGGCTTGGGCAGGTCCACATACTGCGCTGCCACGCGGGCCAGCGGCGCGGTGAGATCGTAGCGCAGCGACAACCACAAGTCGGGGTCATTAGCCGGGGCCTTGGCACCGAGATCGGGATTGCGAAACGAGAAGATGCCCGCATCGGGCCGTTCGGCTTCCGGGAGAAACTTGCCCAGCACATCCACATATTCAACGGCCGGCGTTTCGAGCGGAATGTAGCCGTAGCGTTCGTAAACCTGGCGTACAGCGTCGATCATCTTGCGCTTCAGTGCCACGTCGCCGGCAAAAATGTCGCGAAAACCTTTGACCAGCCGGGGTTCCGGGCGTGCCATGGAAACTACCTCCAGAGTCATCGAGAATTGACAAGGACCATGGGCTTTGCGCCCAGGTTCATTCAATCCACAGCGTTGGTTCACCGATGCTCTTCGGCACGAAAAACTGTGAAATCACAGCTTATTCCTTGTTTGGCCGAGTTGCAAGTGCCAACGCTGTGGCCTGCCACCACGTTCCTTGATTGCCGATCCGGGCGACCACTTAGCCGCGGCAATCACATTCACATTCAACCAGCGGATATACACTCTCGCGACGATCCATGCTGGCGATGCCGGCTATGTGCGCGCAGACGCACACAGGAAAAGCAATGCGGACGGGAACACACAGGTTGATTTTGATCAACCCATGACCGAGCCCCCCGAGCGGGTCGGCAAGCACAATCCTTCCTTTGCGGGGATCGTGAGGATACTGCCCCGAGGGCAGGCCTAGGCATCAGGTTGTATGGCAATTCAGTTGCCTCTCTTGAGAGAGAGACTGGGGAGGTAGTTCTTGAAACCCTCCCCTGCTCCTCCCTGCAAGGGAGAAGCAAGACTGATACACAACCCGATGAGAACTCAACACCAAATGCCCGGTTCGCGAGCAAGTGGCGCATCGAGCCAGCGTCAGAAACGTTGGCCCGACTACACCGAGCCAGCGCCTAAGCACCGGCCCGATTTGTCGCATGGCGAGAGCAGCGTCCAGTGAGTTCATCGTTCCGCGACATTTTCGCCGGATCGACACATCCCGTCGCATCGCCTTTCAACCCGTT
>JANLTA010000476.1:0-2960 GCA_031362705.1 Gemmataceae bacterium
GTTGACCAGTTCTCCCTTCCATTGGCCCACCATGATCTACCTCTGCCCTTCCTAGCCGCAAAAAACTGTCGGGCGGTCAGCCCACAAGGGGGGAGGGACCAAGAGATCCCAAACCCTTACGGTGTCCCACAAGGAAGGAGAAAACAAGAGGGCTCCAACCTTGGCCCTGCCCTACAAGGAGAGAAACAAGAGACCCCCAACCTTAAGGCTCCCTCACAAGGTGAGAGGGAACCGGATCTGTCTCCCTCCCCCCTTGTGGGGGAGGGCTGGGGTGGGGGGGGGGTATTCACGTTTCAACTGCTTTGCCCCAATTCACGGACCCTCCGAAACAGATCGGGAGGCAACAAGAAACGTGATCATCGATCTTCACACCCACATCTTGCCGCCGGACTGGCCGAATCTTCGTGAGCGCTATGGGTACGGCGGGTTTGTGCAACTTGAACACACGGGGCCGGGTTGCGCTCGGATGCAGATTGATGGCAAGCCGTTTCGTGATGTGGAAAGCAACTGCTTCAACCCACAGTCGCGCATTGCCGAATGCGAAAAGCTCGGCGTGGATGTGCAGGTGCTTTCTACCGTCCCGGTGATGTTCAGTTATTGGGCGCAACCGAAGGATACCCACGATCTTGCGCGACTTCTCAACGATCACATTGCCGGCGTGGTTCGCGATCATCCGAAACGGTTTGTCGGGTTGGGCACGCTGCCCCTGCAAGACCCCGAATTGAGCATTCGCGAACTGGAACGATGCGTCAACGAACTTGGCCTGGCTGGCGTGCAGATTGGCACGCATGTCAACGGCACTAATCTGGATGACCCCGGAATCGTCAGCGTCCTCGCGGCAGCGGAACGGTTGGGCGCATGCGTGTTCGTCCATCCGTGGGACATGTTCGGCAAGGAGCGCATGGGCAAATACTGGATGAGTTGGCTGGTCGGCATGCCGGCCGAGACGACGCTGGCCATTTGTTCGCTGGTATTCGCCGGAGTGTTGGATCGGTTGCCAAACCTGCGAATCGGCTTTGCCCACGGCGGTGGCTCGTTCCCCGGGACCATTGGCCGAATTGAACATGGCTACCACTGCCGGCCCGACTTATGCGCGATCGACTCGCCGCGACCACCGCGGGAATCGCTGGGCAAGTTCTATGTGGATGCGCTGGTGCATGATGCCGAGGCGTTACGGACGCTAATTCGATTGGTCGGCCCGAAGCGCATCGCTCTAGGAACGGACTACCCGTTTCCACTGGGTGAAGCCGAGCCGGGGAAGCTGATCGCCTCGCTTTCGGAAATAAATGAGTGCGATCGTGCGCAAATGTTGAGCGGCACCGCGCTTGAGTTTCTGAACCGCAAAGCCGAGGAGTTCCGGCAATGACTCTGATAGTGTTTCAACTTGCCACGGCTCAAGAAATTGACGGGCATGAAATTAGCTCGTCTTCTTTGTGTTTTCCTTTGTGTTCTTTGCGTCTTTGCGGTGAGTTCTTAAGACCAACCACAAAGACACAAAGAACACAAAGGAAGCACGAAGAAGACCAAACTGCGACACTACCATGACTCCCAACTCGGAACTTAACGCTCTAGAACTGGATAGCCGCGATGGACTCGCGGAGTTTCGCCATCTGTTTCATATTCCGAAGCGACACGATGGGCAGCCGGTTGTGTACCTGTGCGGGCATTCTTTAGGCTTGCCGCCGATCCATGCGGAAACGTTCGTCAAGCAGGAACTTTGGGATTGGGCACACCTTGGTGTCGATGCCCACTTCCGCGGCAGGAACCCGTGGTACAGCTACCACGAACAATTTGCCGGGCCGCTAGCTCGACTGGTCGGCGGCGAGCCGGATGAAGTCGTTGCCATGAACGGGCTGACGGTGAACCTGCACCTGATGCTCGCGACGTTTTACAAGGGACTACCGGAACGCGCGGGCATACTGATTGATGAGCCGACGTTTCCTTCGGATCGTTATGCCGTGGAATCGGTGTTGCGGCTGCACGACTTTGACCCGCGCGATTGGATGCTGGCTGCGGAAGATGTCGAGAAGGTGATCGAGACGCGCGGCCACGAAATCGGCGTGGTCATCATCAGCGCGGTGAACTTTCTCACGGGCCGCTATTACGACGTGGCACACCTGGCGAAGCTCGCGCATGCTAAGGGTTGCATCTTCGGCGTGGACCTGGCCCATGCGATTGGCAATGTGCCGCTGCGATTGCACGAGTGGGGCGTCGATTTCGCGGTGTGGTGCAGTTACAAGTATCTGAACTCCGGACCGGGGGCGGTGGCCGGTTGCTTTGTGCATCAGAAGCATGGCCACAATCCGAATTTGGCCCGGCCATCCGGCTGGTGGGGCAACGACCCGAAGACGCGCTTTCGGATGCATTTGGAGCCGCACTTCATCGCCAAGCCGGGGGCCGACGGCTGGCAACTCAGCAACCCGCCGATCCTGAGCATGGCCCCGCTGCGGGCGTCGTTGGAGTTGTTCGATAAGGCCGGCATCGAGAAGCTACGCGAGAAATCGGAGAAGCTCACGCATTACCTGGAGATGCTGCTTGACGGATTGCCGGCGGGAAAGATCACACAGTTGACCCCGCGCGACGTTGGCCATCGTGGGGCGATGTTGGCACTACGAATTCACGAAGGCGGCAAGAGAGTATTCGCAAAGTTGGAAGCGCAAGGTATCGTCGCTGACTTTAGAGAGCCGGATGTGATCCGCGTTACGCCAGCCCCGTTATATAACAGTTTTCATGATGTGTGGCGCTTCGCGACGGCGTTGGGCGAGGCGGTTTGATCCAGCGCACATCAATGCCTTTGGTTTTGCTCCCCTCTCCCCTTGGGGGCTGACCGCCCGACAGTTTTTTGCGGCTAGGAAGGGCAGAGGTAGATCATGGTGGGCCAATGGAAGGGAGAACTGGTCAACAAATCGTGCCAGGCGGCGAGTCCGAGTTGAAACAGGCTGAGTCGTCGATGTCGGCGT
>JANLTA010000477.1:0-6423 GCA_031362705.1 Gemmataceae bacterium
AAGCGGACAAACTGGCAGGAATAGATTATCGGGCAAAGATGCGGATTTCGTCAAAGACCGCACAGTCTACCAGCCGATGGGTAAGGTACGCAATTGAGGCAGCCGCGCATCGGCGTGCCGCCTCCAATATGAGGGAACGGACATGAACGGCAAACTGCGCGGCACAAAGGCGTTTCGAGCATGGGCTTGGGCAGGTCTCGCCGCCTGCGGATTGGCCAACGGCACGGCCAGCGCACAGGACGCCCCGGCCGGTCCGGTCCCCGAGTACGCCCAGATGATTCTGGAAGGTAAGACGCCAAAAGCGGCTTCTACTATCACGCAAGCTGGCTGCTGCGACAGTTTATCACCGGCACCGATGATCACCGGATCAGTCGGCGGTGGCTGTGCCGCTGGCACCTGCCCGCCCGGCTGTGCCACCGGGCACTGTTTGCCAGGTCGCAAATGCCCGACGCGCTGCGGCTCGTGCGGCGGTGGCTCGTGCGGTGAGGATGATTGCAGCGGCCGTTTGTCCCGGTTGTGCAGCAACCTCTTCACGTGCTTTTGTTGCACCGACCCGTGCTACGAACCGCAATGGCTGCCACAAGCCAATGCCGGCTTCTTCGTCGATCACGCCCGGCCGCAATCGCAAATGCGCATCCGCTACGATGCCGGCTTGGACATGATCATGCCGGACCGCAACGAGTTCTTCTGGGCGCGCATTGGTCGAAAAGGACCGTCGAGGCGTGAAGAAACACTCGATTATCACGAACTGACGATGTACACGGAAGTCGCAGCCGGATCCGCCAGCGTCTTTACCGAGATGCCATATCGTCTGGTCAGCCCGGATGTTAACGACTTCCATGCTGGTTGGGGTGACTTGACCATCGGTACGAAATCGATGTTCATCGACTGCGAACTGCTGCAGTTGACCTTTCAATTCAAGACCATCATCCCGATCGGTAGTACAACCAACGGTTTTGGTACTGGCCACGTGACACTGGAGCCGTCGCTCCTTTCCACACTCAAACTGACGCCACGGGACTACTTGGAATCACAGTTCAGCGAGTGGATCCCGATCGCCGGCGATAAGGAATATGCCGGCATGGTGTTCCATTATCACACCAGTTTGAACCACTTGTGGTGCCAGAAGAAGGCGATTCAGTTCGTCACCTCACTGGAATACAACGCTTACGCATTCCAGGACGGTGCGCTGACCAACCCCGCATCCTTCAATGGCGCGGTAATAAAGACATCAAGTCGTGATTCGTACCACTACATGGGTGCCGGCTGCCGCTTTGTGATCTGCGACAACTACGACATCGGTTTCGGAGCCGCGTTCAGTTTGACCGACGATCACTTCGCCGATCAGTTGCTGCGAACGGAAATCCGCATTCGGTACTAATTAAGAACGATAACGCAATGAACCGCGACAAGAAGCATTTGTCGCGGTTCATTGCGTTTTCTTGCGACAAATCTCCTTACATTCGCCTTTCCCAGCCAGTGGCTCACGGTTACAATCGCCAGCCGTGCGAATACTTGGACTCGTTGAATCCGAAGACCACGTCTGCTGCCGCTATCGGCTGCGCGCGTTCGCCCACGGTCTCGCACAAGCCGGCCATGAACTCGAATTGCGACCGCTCGGCCGTGGTCTCACGCGCTGGCGCGCCCTTGGCTACGTCGATGATGCCGATGTCGTGGTATTGCAGCGTAAGCTACTCGCGGCGTGGGAATTGTCTCGACTAAGGTACTACGCCAAGCGATTGATTTTCGATTTCGACGACGCCGTGTTCCTGCGCGATTCTTACGACCCGCGTGGCAACGTCAGCGGCAGTCGTCTGCGCCGCTTCGCCGCGACCATCACCGCCGCCGATACGGTCATCGCCGCCAACGACTGGCTGGCCAAAAAAGCCCGAGTGATGGGCGCACGCCACGTCTCCGTTATTCCGACATGTGTCGATCCATCAGCTTATCCCATCGCACAGCACCAACAATCGCCATCAATGACATGCGTTTGGATCGGGTCCTCCAGCACGCTGAATGGCCTGGAGCGACATCGCGACTTGCTCGAAGAGATTGGCCGGGTTGTGCCGGGACTGACTTTGCGACTGGTGTGCGACCGGACGATGGAGTTGGCCCATTGGCGCGTCGAGCATTGGCCCTGGTCCGCAGATACGGAAGCGAAAGCGCTAGCATCGTCTGACATTGGCCTGTCACTTTTGCCCGATGATGATTGGAGCCGGGGCAAATGCGGTCTGAAGGTGCTGCAATATCTGGCGGCCGGCCTGCCTATCGTGGGCAACCCCATCGGCGTGACCGCCGAGTTGACCGGCGACGCTGGTATCATGGTTGAAACAATCGACCAATGGATTGCCGCCCTGGAACAACTGCGGGATCCAATTCGCCGCCGCACGATGGGTCAAGCAGGCCGCCAACGTGTCAGCGAACACTTCAGCATTCGTGCCGGTTTGCACGGCTGGCACACGTTGCTAGGCGACCTCGCCAGCAAGAGGCAAGCCGGATGACCGCCGGCGACCCGGCTATTCGCTGGCACCTGCCGCCGGACTTGGCGCGCATCCTGTTAGATGCCGATGGTGCGCTGCGATTGCAAGAATGGCTGGCCAGCGGTGCGGCCACCACGATCAAAGACGCAGCACATCGCACAATTCTCCGTGTTCGAGCTCCTTGTAGGGTGGGTGAAGGCTTTGCGACACGCACCGAATCGCTCGACTTCTACCTCAAACAATACCGAGCCGTCGGCCCACGTAATCGTCTCCGTGAAATCCTGCGTTCGACCAAAGCAAAGGGTGAATACGACAAAGCCGCCGCGTTGACACAACGTGGCATCCTCGTCCCGCGCCCCTTGGGTTGGGGCATCCTTGGTAACAACTTCGCCCCGCGTGCCAGCTTCTTGCTCAGTGAGACAGTCGCCGATGCCCGACATCTCACCGAAGTGCTCACCGATCTCGCGCCGGCGCGCCGCCAACAGCTTTCCACAGGGCTCGGCCAATATCTCGCCAAGCTGCACGCCGCCGGCGTGACCCATCATGACTTCCACCCCGGCAACCTGCTCGTGCGCTGGCCGGCTGATGCCCCACCACAATTCGTGCTGATCGACCTGCACGAAATTCATCTTGGCCGGCCACTCTCCTGGCGTCACCGCCGCGAAAACCTCTGCGTGTTCAATCGTTACTTCATACTGCGGGCGTCCCGCTCCGACAGACTGCGCTTTTGGCGGGCATATACGAAGGAAGCCGGCAGCGCTATTCCCGACCATTCCGGTGCCACACCAAGCGCTCTCGAAGCCGCCAGCGCATCATCGAATCTGCAATTCTGGATCGCGCGGGAAAAGAAGTACGTAGGCAACAGCCGTCTAGTTCGAAAAGCCGCTTGTGGCTTAGCGGCACGCGATCTTGCCCCTGAAACAGTGACGCACCTCACGACCAACTTGGATCACTGGTTCAACCCCGCTAACGCCAAGCAACTTAAGAGCGGCGGCGCATCAACCGTCGCCGCCACACCTTACGGCGTCCTCAAGCGCTTCAATGTGCGCTCATCAATTGCAAAGTGGAAGAATCGTTTGCGACGATCTCCGGCATTGCGCTCCTGGGTTTATGCCCACGCCTTGATCGACGCCGGGCTACCAACGCCGATACCATTGGCTTTGTTGCACCGCTCCAGCGGCGAAGAGTATCTATTAACCGAAGAACTGGCGAACGTGGTCGAGCTGCGCACATTCGCCGATCATCATGCGACTATGCCAATTCAGCAATGGCGCGAACGATTGCGGGCTATCGCCCGCACCCTTCGCCAATTTCACGACCGTCATTTCGGCCATCGCGATCTTAAAGCCGGCAACTTGTTGACACCTGCCGCTCCTGCCGATCATCGCGTGTGGTTCATCGATCTCGTCGGCGTCACTCGTCGGCGACGGGTGTCCCGAAAGGCCCGCGTTCGTGATCTGGCTCGTCTTCTCGCCAGCTTCCTCAATCACCCTGGCTTAACACACGGTGACCGGCTGCGATTTTTGTTCGCCTATTATGGTGCGGCCAATCACAACAAGGCAGGCTGGCGACGCTGGTGGCGCGAACTTGCGGAAGCTGCGCAAGCCAAGGTGGACCGCACAAGGCAGCGTGGCCGGCCTCTCGGATGAGAATTACTATCGGCGCAGGACCAGAAATCCGTCATTAGTCATGTGGGTCATTAGTCCCGGGTTCTCGGCCTCATGCGTCGTCACATATTGTTGATCGTAACTCTGGCACTCGGTTGCCAATCACTGCGCACTGGCTCATTGCGACCCGACGCGGCACCCACCGCGGAAGGCACGCCAACCTGGCCGGGCAAACACTCCGTCCGTGTATCGCAGTATGTCTTCTTCGCCGACTTCGAGTTGAAGAAAGACGACCCGCTGTTTGTAGAATTGAGCGACCTGCGCGAACAGGTCGTGCGCGATCTGCAACTACCCACAGCGAACTCAGCCGTCCAGGTTTATTTGTTTGAAGATCGCGACAAGTACGAACGCTTCATGCACTCGCGCTACCCGACACTTCCTAACCGACGGGCGTTCTTCGTCGCTCAACCCAAGACCGTGGGCGGCGCCGACGAACTGCTGGTCTTCACCTTTTGGGGCGACCGCGTCAAACAGGATCTGCGGCACGAACTCACGCACGCCCTGTTACACAGTGTGCTGAAGGATGTGCCGCTTTGGCTCGATGAGGGGCTGGCCGAGTATTATGAATTGCCGAACAACACCGATGGCGTGAATGTCAAGCACCTCGAAGAGTTGAAACGTGGCCCATTCACGCCGGACCTGGCTCGCCTGGAGCAACTCACCGAAGTTCAACAAATGTCGCCGGCTGAGTACCGCGAAGCCTGGGCCTGGGTCCACCTGATGCAGCGTGGTTCCCCACCCGCCCGGCAAGTATTGCTCGCTTACTTGCAACAACTGCGCACGACAGCGAACCCCGGCCCGCTCCACACACGCCTGACAACGGCCGTGCCGCAGTCGAGTGAAGCACTGCAATCACATCTGCGGCAACTAGCCAAAGCAACGCTGGCGGCGGGGGGATGACGTCCGGTCACTCGTCGAAAAGTTGACTCAAATCGCGGGATCCGTGCACGATTCGGGATATGCGAATGCCCCGAGGCATTTCCTTGTAAAGAATGACATACTTGCGCACGGGGAATATTCGACAACCAGCTATCACATCGTCTGCCCGCTCGCCCATGCCCGGTTGGTCGGCAATGAGTTCAAACGCGTCGTTTATTCGGTCCAAAATGCGAATGCACGCACTTGGTGATTGTCGAGCCAAATAGTTCTTGATTTCGCGAAGGTCGCACTTCGCCTGATCGGAAAGGACAAAGCCGCTCACAATTGAGTACCAACTTGTTCAGCCGCTTCATCTCTGAGTTGCTGAAAAAACTTCCTCATTCCCGCGCGATCGAATTCTTCGCACTCCCCGCGATCGATTTGGGCAAAGCCCTCACGCACAGATTGTTTGACTCCTTCCGACAACTGGCAATCTATGACTTCATCATCGTGCCATCGCCGCACGCTATCGACAATTGCGGCATCCGCGGATGGATAGTCGCCCTTGGCAACTTTGCCATTGACGAAGGACTCAAGCTCAGGTGGCAGCGTAATTGGCATCGGTAAACTCCTCGCGCCCATAATAACATCGGGCATCCGGAATGTCAAAACGGTGCCTGCGTCATCGATTGCCATGATGCGTTGTCAGCCACCGGATGGTGCCGCTGGCGGAGCGCATGAAGACGCTGTTGGTCACGGGGCCGCGGCTGGTGAAACGCACACCGTCCAACATACTGCCGGTCGTGATCCCCGTGGCGGCAAATGCACATTCGCCCGTTACTAACTCGGACTGATCCATCACCGACCCTTTCGGCGTGCAGTCGGCATCGCACACCTGGGCTTTGAAGCCGCCGCCGAGGCAACGCATGGCCGCCGCCGTGATCACACTCTCGGGCGCGCCGCCAAGGCCGTATTGCAAATCGACGCCGCTGTCGGGTTGGCACGTGGCAATGGCACCGGAGATGTCACAATCTTGAATCAGCTTGATTCGACAACCCATTTTACGAAGCGTCTCCATGAACTTAGAATGTCGCGGCCGATCCAGCATACACACCATCAGCCGGTTGACCGGCTTGCCGAGCGACCGCGCGGCCGTGCTCACGATGTCACCGAGGTCCATCGCCAGCGACAGGCCGGCCTGGTTAAGGCCCGGGCCGAACGCCAGCTTGTTCATGTAAAATGCTTCGGTGAACCACATGCTGCCGACGCCGCCCATGCCGATCACGCTCATTGCTTCAGGCCCGCTGGTCACGGTTGGTCGTGTGCCGTCGATGGGATCAATGGCGAGATCGTACTCCGGTTTCCGTGTCTCCCGGTGTTTGCCGACGATTTCACCGTCGAACAAGCCATCGGACTCG
>JANLTA010000718.1:0-3204 GCA_031362705.1 Gemmataceae bacterium
ACCCGCAAACCTCCCGGTAATGGGGTATGCCGTCAATGCATTTGCGATTGCCGTGCCGCCAGATCCTGTTTCCTTTCAGCTGTGTATTTCCACCACGGCGTCTTGGGCGCACCTTCTATGTACCGAACTGCTGAGATAAACGCATCGATCACGCACGGGTCATGACGTTGACCCGTCTTTCGACACAGGGCATCGTTCATCGCATAAGGATCGCTTCCCGGCAAATCGGCTGGCGACTTAAACCCGATTAATCGGAGGTAGCCAGCAATGGATGGCCCAACGTTGGGAATCTCTTCCAAATCGGCGACATCCTGCCGAACTTTTAATCACATTGAAGCATTGCGGCGATTCGTCGGCTTGTGCCTCATGGCTGATTCCCGATTTTTCTCGCTACTCGATCTACGTGATTTACGTCGTGTCCGGCCATCCGCAACACGGTGAGCGCTCTATCGAAGTCGGCAGCTTTCACCAACAAGTAATCGGTGTCGAAGGTCGAGATTGCGAAGAGGCTGATCTCGGCTGAGGCCAGTGGGGCGGTCATCGACGCTAAAACACCGACGACAGTGAAGGCCATCGCCCCGGCTACTCGCAGGCAACGCCAGTCCTTTTCGCAGTTGATGCCCTTCGGCACCTGATCCTCGCCGCAGACGATGGATAGTTCTTCGGCTGTGCGAGTGATGGAGAAGAAATCACCTTGTGTGGCCCACTGAGGAATCGGAGAGCCACTCGGCATCTTGCAGATGGCGAACGAGCCTTCCACGACGAGGAGCAAAAGCGGACGTGCGGGGAGGTCGTTGTTTGTAGCACCGTTGCTGGTTTCGGTCATGCGCGTCTGAAACTCCCCCTTGCATTCCAACTACGAGATCGGCGCTACGATCGTGAAACCCCACTAAATCCAAACCGAAATCGTGTCATCATCAGATGACGGGGGCCTAGCCCATAACTTCGAAGAAGGAGGTTTGAATCTCTTGAGCCATATCGTCAGCATCCAAACCAAACTCCGTGACCCTGTCGCAATCTCTGCGGCTTGCCAACGGCTCGGACTGCCAGCTCCGAGCAATGGCACGGCCCAGCTCTACGGCGGGCAAGTCACCGGCTTACTCGTCCAACTACCCGAATGGTTGTACCCCGTGGTCATCGACGTCGCAAGCGGCGACGCCAAGTTCGACAACTACAACGGCGCCTGGGGCGACCGCGCGCATCTCGATCGCTTCCTGCAGGGCTACGCCGTCGAAACAACCAAGCTCGAAGCCCGGCGAAAAGGCTACCAAGTTCACGAGCAGCAGCTCGCTGATGGCAGCATTCAAGTGCAGATCACGGAGACAGTCTGATGGCCTCACCACGCCGTCGACTTATCCGCCCGACCTCAACAACGACCAGCACACCGCCACGACAACTGCAAACAAATGCCCGCCGGCGCGTCCGGCTCGCCCAGGAGCTCGCGGCGTTCCAACGTTGGCTGTCACGGCTGAAGCGAGTGCCGGGCCCTCGAAAAACACGAACGAACCATCACCCGGTTCGAACGGCAACTCACATCGGAGGTGAATTCTTAATGCCCAAGATCATCGAAGTGACGGTCGCCTCGGACGGCACGACCACCGTGCAGACCAAAGGCTACCTTGGCAGCGATTGCCTGATGGCCAGCCGGTTCATCGAGCAGGCGCTGGGAACAATCGGTGTCGATCATAAGACGCCCGAGTTCTACCAGTCGGTGCCCGTCGTGCAACCAATCCAACAGTAATCGTGTCAGCATTCCAAGCGAGCCGTCGGAGCTAATAACTCGGCGGCACGTGGCATTTTCACGCGCCTAATCTAAAAGAAAGGACTCGCCATGACCCTGGCACAACAACTGACCGACTACATCCACGCCGCCTTCAGCGGACTGTGGATCCAGTCGTTTGAACCCGATGAAGCCGAGCGCGAGATCGCTCGACTTGCCAAAGAACGCCATTGGCGTCTCGCCGTCTGGGATGTCGCCAACGGTTTGAAACTGCCGCCTGATATTGCGGCCAACCAACCGGACGCTGGCGTTGGTGATCCATTAGCACCACTAAAAGCGTTGCCCCTGCTGGCCGACCGCGACGGTTCGGCCTTGTTGATCCTGCACCACTTCCACCGCTACCTGACCAATCCGGAAGTGATCCAAGCTATGATCAGTCGGCTAATTGCCGGCAAACAGCAGCGGACCTTTGTCGTCGTGCTGTCGCCGGTGGTCCAACTCCCCATCGAGCTGGAAAAACTCTTCGTTGTGATCGAGCACGCGCTGCCCGACCGGGAACAGTTGCTCAATATCGCCAGGGAACTGACGATCGACAATCCCGAAGACTTGCCGAATGGTGATGATCGTGAGCGTCTGCTCGACGCCGCGACCGGGCTGACGCGTTACGAAGCGGAAGGAGCGTTCTCGCTATCCCTCGCGCGTCACAATAGCCTTCGCCCCGAGGCCCTTTGGGAACTGAAAGCTCAAGCTCTCAAGAAGAACAACTTGCTCACGCTGCATCGCGGCACCGAGGGTTTCGACGACCTGGGCGGCCTCGTTGGCATGAAGGAGTTCTGTCGGAAGGCCCTGCGATCCAGTCGCAATTGCCGACCGATGGGCATCCTGGCCCTCGGCGTGCCGGGCACCGGCAAGTCGGCATTCGCTAAGGCTCTCGGTAATGAGATTGGCCGACCAACGCTGCTACTCGATTTGGGCGCGCTCTATGGGTCATTAGTGGGTTCGACCGAGCAGAACATCCGGCAAGCGCTTCGGGTCGCCGATGCTATGTCGCCCGCCATCATCTTCATCGACGAGATCGAAAAAGCGCTGGGCGGCATTGGCAGCACTGGCGACAGCGGTGTCTCAACGCGCTTGTTCGGCACGTTTCTGACGTGGCTTTCGGACCATACCTCCGATGTGTTCGTGGTGGCTACCGCGAATGACATCAGCAAACTGCCGCCGGAGTTTGCCCGGGCCGAGCGCTTCGACGGGATTTTCTTTCTCGATTTGCCGACGCGGGCCGAGAAGGATCTCATCTGGTCACTGTACCGCCAGCAGTTCGTGATCGCGGCCAATGAGATGCGGCCGGATGATGCGCACTGGACTGGTGCGGAAATCCGAGCCTGCTGCCGGCTGGCCACGCTCCTGGAAGTCACACTCACGGAAGCGGCCCGACATGTTGTGCCCGTCGCGGTGACGGCAGCGGAGCAGGTCGACAAGCTCCG
>JANLTA010000495.1:0-3010 GCA_031362705.1 Gemmataceae bacterium
CAACCCTGACACCGTGCCGCCCAGCAAGCGATCGACCAGCTCCGGCACCAAATTCTCGGCCAAACGCGGATGGCAATCGGAAGTCACCACCACCTGAGCGCCGCGGTTGGCCAGGCGATCAAAGGTGTGCAGAAACTCTTCCTGCGTCGCCTTTTTCTTAGCCAGGAAGTGCATGTTGTCGAGCAACAGCACATCGCAATCACGGAACTGCCGACGGAAGCCGCTCAGCTTGCCGCCACGCATCGATTGAATGAAGCGGTGCGTGAACTCCTCAGCCGTCACATAGCGCACAACGAGAGTCGGCGACTTCCGCCTTAGTACGGCGTAAATGCCTTCAAGCAGATGCGTTTTGCCGGTGCCGACGGGACCATGCAACACAAGCGGGTTGCCTTCTTCGCCGGGCTTCTCAGCGACACTGACCGCGGCGGCATAAGCCACGCGGTTGCTGTTACCCGCGACGAAGTCCTTCAAGTCGAACCACCGGCGGTTACCCATCCGAGTGGTGCCGGCTTTTGCCGCGACGCGAGCCGGCATCTCCGGCTCAGGGAACATCGATGGCGTCGGTGACTTGCCCTTGCCGCGTTTCTTCAGTTTGTGCCGTGGCTGCGGAGGCGGAGGCAACTCGACAGCGGGAGCCGTGCGCTTACTTTTGGGCGGCGCGTGTTGTTTGGCCTCTTCCTGAGCTTCGCGATGGGAACGAAACAATGCCGGATCAATGCGGAACTTCACAGCGACCGCACGGCCCAGCACTTCTTTCGCCGCGGCGGCGATGTCCCGTGTGTACTTCTTTGCCAGCCATTCCTGGAAGTGGAGATTGGGCACCCCGACTTCCAGAACGCCCTTACGGGCGCGAAAGACGGTGTGTCCCGCGAACCAAAGCTGATAGATACTCGAACCCACGCGCTCTTTGAGAATACTCTCAAGCGCGGAACGGCGTGCAACGACTGCCAAGGCGAAGTCCCCCCCCGACGGTCGGACGGTCTCATGTCCGTCCGCCGCCCGTCCCCGTGGTGTCTCCGCCGCGGGGCCGTCTTCCTATCGGTGTGTGCGCTAGACTACAATGCGCATTGCGAAGCCCTACGGCAATCAAGACTTTTGAGTCCGCCGTAGAACCCGCAACAACGGCACGATCCGGCCGTTACGCACGGCACAACCGGCACAATCGGCAATCTCGTCAATGACTGCGCGAGTAGCTTTGGCGGCAAACTCATTGGAAATGGAAATCAGATTCCAACGACGCCGTCATTTTTACTATTGATTCCTTCACACCGATTTCTCGAACACCTCATACGTCGATTTCTCCATCCCTAAAGCGCGATAAGTGGCTTGGCCGGCGGCGTTGTCGCGCTCGACGTAAAGCCGGATGGCAGCAACATTACCGGCCGATTTGGCCCGCTGAAGCATTGCTTCGTAGAGTTGCCGGTATACACCTTGACCCCGCGCATCCGCCCGGACGTAGACACTTTGGATCCACCAAAACCAACTGTTGCGCCAGTCGCTCCATTCAAACGAGATCGCAAGCTGGCCGACGACGTCGTCATCGTTGCACGCGAGCAGATACCAGCCTTTGCTGGCATCCGCGAGTTGCGCATGAACGCCGAGCATGACCGTCGGCGGATCCAACCGTTTGTGTTCGGTTTCCCAGGCCAACTTGCCATTGAAGTCAGCAATGGTCGCCGCGTCGGCAATGGTTGGCGGTCGGATTGTGATCGGCATATTGGCCCCGTGGCGAGTTTCGCCTAGAAATCACTCGTTGCCCCAGCCGGGACAAAGTAGGCACACTTATGGATCTCGCCAAGTTCATCCGCGATATTGCCGATTTCCCTAAGCCGGGGATCGGTTTCAAAGACATCACGCCGCTGCTGGCCGACCCGAGCGCATTTCGTGCCGCCATCGATCGCATGGCAGAGCATTACGCCAAGTCTGACATCGATGCCATTGCAGCGGCGGAGGCTCGTGGCTTCTTGTTTGCCGCGCCGCTGGCGCTCAAGTTGAACAAACCGCTCGTTCCGCTTCGTAAGCCCGGCAAGCTGCCATATCGGTCGTACAGCTTGAAGTACGAACTCGAATACGGCACAGCAGAGTTGCAGATGCACGTCGATGGCATCAACACGGGTGCCAAGGTACTGCTCGTGGACGACGTGCTGGCCACCGGCGGTACGATGGAAGCGTCTGCCCGCCTCATCGAACAGGCTGAGGGTCGGGTCGCGGGTTACTGCTTCCTAGTGGAACTCGACTTCCTAGGCGGCCGCAAGCGACTGGAACCGCATCCGGTGTTTAGTCTGGTCAGATTCTGAGACATCACCATGGAGACCCGCATGTTGTTTTTATTCGCCGCCCTGGCCCTCGGCTGCCAACCCGCTCCGGCAGATGATTGGCAGAAACAAGAAGCACCTTACCTGTCGAATATTAAGCAGATCACATCGGGGTTCGTCCGTGCCGGGGAAGGCTACTTCGCGCCAGATGGTAAGTCGATCATCTTTCAAGCCGAGGAAGTCAAAGGCGGCAACCCGTTTTATCAGATCTTCGTGATGGATTTGGCCGCCGGCGTCCCGCGCCGAGTCAGCCCCGGAACAGGTAAGACTACGTGCGCGTATTTCCGTCCCGACGGAAGGAAGATCATCTTTGCCTCGACACATCTTGATACTGAGGCTAAAGCCAAATACCAACCGGAACTGGATCAAAGAGCCAAGGACAAAGCCGAGGGAGTACGTCGTCGATATTCTTGGGACTTCGATAAACACATGGACATTTTCGAATCTGACCCCGACGGTTCGAATCTGAAGCGCTTGACAGATGCCAACGGTTATGACGCCGAAGGATCCTATTCAGCCGATGGCAAGTCCATCGTGTTCTGCTCGAAGCGCACCGGCAGTCTGGAATTGCACATCATGGACGCTGATGGCAAAAATGTTCGCCAGTTGACGAAGACGCCCAACTGCTACAACGGTGGGCCATTCTTTTCCCCCGGTGGCAAACGTGTGATCTTTCGCAGCGATCGCAAGGAAAA
>JANLTA010000504.1:0-3460 GCA_031362705.1 Gemmataceae bacterium
GACACGTTGCTTTGCTGAAGGGTATCATATCATCGACTCGAATCTCAGCCGGAACTGGATGAAGTCGCTGGCGGAGACGTATTTCCCTGTGCCTTTGATGTACGTCGTCTCTTAAATACTCATCCCAAAGTTATTCCGGAACCCGATAAAATCGAGCAACTCCACGCTGCCGTCGCCGTCGAGATCGAATGCGAAGCTGCTGCCGCCCAAAGCCAATCGCAGATAAACGAAGTCCACGGCATTCACGCTGCGGTTGCCGTCGGCGTCGCCGAACAGCCGGAAGATGCTGCCGGCCGGGCTGACCCAATTATCCCCGGCCACGCCATCGCCGTTGCCGTCCAGCGCCGCAATGTTCGACACCATCGCCGCATTGATCGACAACGAATAATTCCCATCAATCAACGACCCAAACTGCGTCAGCGCCCCGCTGAACGTCAGCGTGACCACGCCATGCGGATTGTTCTGCACGCTGGCCGCTACCTGCACACTGCCTACTGACCCGTTTCGAGTTAATGTAAACGCTGCTTCCGCAGAGCCGCTGAAAAACACAGGCTCATCAAAGCTGATCGTGATGCTGCGCACAATGGACCGCTGCGGACTGGCATCGTTGATTTGCAGGGATTGGACTCTTGGCGGCAATGTCACGAAGGCGAACGTGTCCTCGTGGATGTTCGAATCATTGAGGACGAGATTGGTTGCCTGGGAAATATAGGTCACGACCGAGCCATCGACATTGATCGTTGGATACCGCGTCACGCCGTCGCCGCCCCGCGTGGCATTGGCGACATCGAATGTACTCAATGCGACTCGTTCGGTCATTTGATCATAGACGTACAAGTCACTCGCAGAAGTACTGGTGCCCCAGGGCGATGTAAAGCCCGTGACCAAATTGAGAGCGGCGCTGGTGAACGTGACGAACCGGCCATCGCCGCTGATCGCGGAGTTGGCGCTGTATCGGTTTCCGCCCGTCGTCAACGACGATGCGACATGGCTGACCAGTTTGTTGACCCCGGTCGTCCGGTCGAAAACGAAAACCTCGGACGGAAAATTGGGTTCTCCGCCGGAGTATCCGCTAATGATGTTCGTAGCCGACGTGGTATAGGTGACGAATCGGCCGTCATCGCTAATTCCGCGATAGGTGTAGTCGATCACGCTGGTCGCGTTGCCGGTCGTCGTGTTGGAACTGCTGATATGGCTGACCAGTGTATTCGCCTTGGTCTGGCGATTGTACAGGAAGATGTCGTTCTGATTGTTGGGGTCTGATCCAAGGACAATACTGTTGGCCGCGCTTTGATACAAGATGTAGTTGCCTTCGTAACTGATCGTCGGCCCATTGCTTCCGCCGTTGGCGCCGATCGTCTGCGAACCGAAGTTGTGGCTGACCAGTGTGTTCACGCCGGTCTGCTGGTCAAAGACGAAGACATTGCGGTTGTGGACCGCCGCCATGCCGCTGACCAGCGTGTACGAGTAACCCCAATAGGCGATGTAGCGGCCATCGCCGCTGATGCTGGGAGCGTAGTTCGAGTCATTGCTGCCATTCAAGGGTGCACCCGGCGTATGAGTGACCAGCGTATTCAAGCCGGTTACTCGGTCGAACACAAAGATGTCCGTACCGGTATTGTTGCTGGGCGTCGTCCCATTATGGTCGACAAAGCCGGCGACCAAGTCGGTGGCGAGACTATAGTACGACACATACCGACCGTCGCCGCTGATTGTATGAAGGTAATCGGGGTAAGGAACAAACGTCCCGCTGACGCCGTTGCCGCCGTAATTGGTAGTACCGGCTTGCCGGCTGACCAACTCCGTCGTTCCTGTGATGCGGTCAAATAGAAACAAATCTACGTACGAATAGGTTGTGCCGCCAATCGGCGCAGAGCCGTTGTTGTCCACAAAGCCGGCCACTAAGTCGGTCGCGAGGCTGCAATAAGCAACATACCGGCCATCGCGACTGACTTCCGGAACGGCGCTCGCCCCATTGGCCGTCGTAGTCAGGGTGCCATCCGCCCGGCTCACCAATATGGTCGTGTTGAGTTGCCGATCGTATAGAAAAACGTCCTGCGTCGCTTCAGAGTCAATTTGCCCGGCCACAATGTTGGTCGCCACGCTCGTGTAGACGAGAAATCGCCCGTCGCCGCTCTGCCGAATCCTACTGCTATCACCGCCAGCTGATTGCGATGGTGTGCCAAACCGGCGAGTGGCCAGAGCCGTCGCGCCAGTCGTCACATCGCGCACAAAGACATCGTCAGCGCCGTTGAAATCTTGCAAGCCTGACATGATGTCGCTGGCGGCGGTAGTGAAGGCGATGGTGCTTCCGTCAGCACTAATTACTCCACTTAAGCAAAACGAATTTGCCAAATTAGCTGGTGAACCCAATTTGCCATTTACGAGCGATACCGTCTTTGTTGCATTGTCGAACAAGAATGTATTTCCCCAACCAATTGGATTGGATGGAGTCATCCCTGAAATAATGTCGTTCGCGCCATCGACAAATACAATCAGGCGACCATCAGTACTAATGGAAGGAATATAGCTTGGAGCTGTCCCGTTGGCAGAAATGTTGATCGACCCAACACTGTGGCTCACGA
Organism: Gemmataceae bacterium; assembly: GCA_031362705.1. Classification (GTDB taxonomy): domain Bacteria; phylum Planctomycetota; class Planctomycetia; order Gemmatales; family Gemmataceae; genus JAIBBI01. Next base: position 2,586 of record JANLTA010000504.1, read on the forward strand.
GAGTCATTTCATCAAGTTGACGGTCATAAAGGTAAACATCGTATTCACTGCTTCCATTGCCATCCACGAACCCAGGGATCAAATCCCCAGCTTTGCTGGGAAAGGTTACGTATCTGCCATTACCACTAATATTCGGGTTGGTTGATTCGTCGCTGCCTCCGATACCTGTGCCGCTAATCGAATGACTGATTAAGCTCAACTGATTGGAAGTCGTGTCGTAACAATAGACTTGTTCGCCCATGCCGGAAAAGCCGTTGATTAGGTTGGTCGCCTTGCTCGAGAAACTGATGGTGGCGCCATCGTTACTAATCCTTGGCCGATAGCTTCGCATAAACCGACGGCAAAGTGTCTTTCATGTTCTCGGCAAATTGCTTTGGCGAAACCGTGGCCCCCAGAAACGAGGCGATGGTTGAAGATGTGTTGTCGCGCAAGGTCGCCCATGTCACCAGTTCGGAAAAGCCGATGTCATTGCCCCCCGCCGACAGCAGCAGCAAATCGACATCGCGGCGGAATTGATTTTCGGGACACAGAAAAAATCCGTCGTCACGCTGCGGCTTTTCCTTGCACAAGTCGCGGAGCAGCCAAAAAAGCTGTGCATCACGCGATCCCCCCTTGACCGACTTGATGGTCGCGGCATCGCCCTCGCCAGTGCTCACATAGTTCATGTGGGTCTGCGGCCCGAGCAACCCTTCTTCGACACTCGCCCCCGAACAGGAATAACCGAGGAACGTGACCGCCGATTGCACATTCTCGATGGCGATCTGCAAAGCGGCGCGCAATTGATGGCCATAAAGCGAGCGGTGGCACAATTCATCGACCCATTGGGCATTGCCGCCTGCGTCATTGCGGGCGCGGCGCGGCAGGGTGTTGCGGTG